>JAHLWE010000402.1 GCA_019058135.1 Promethearchaeota archaeon
AGAAAAACGATAAATAAAAAAATTTGGATCTCTCAGAACGGTGCCCGGCTGAAAAAAATAGGTAAAAAATCATATCTTCATCTCTTAATTACAATTAGACGCAGTCCTGATGAGATTATGGATGGATATCTCGCTTTTGTTCTATATAATTTTGCGATAAGACATTCAGAGATTCCTGATTCATATAAAAAAACACTGTTTGAGAGAAAAAATCTTTTAACTAAGATTGCTCTAAAAAATTACACTATAGCAAAATACCAATTAGTAGATATAATTTTTACTTTTTTTAAGAAGTGTACATTGCTCGAAAATGTTTCACCTTTCTTAGATTTCCTAAATTTTGTTTGTTCCCGTGTTGAAGATAGCATCTTTGACACAATTGAAATAATTAAAGAGGATTTTCTTTCAAATTTGGATTATCCACCAGAGGTAAATGAATCATTAATACAGATTTTTAATTTTATTAATAAATATTCTACATTATTTAGTACTTTTCAAGCGAATAACAGACCTTCATTTCGAAATCAATATGAACTTTTCTTATTATATTTGCAATTTTATTTTGGACGAACTTTAGAATCGCTTGAGATAAGTGACCTATTATTTTTTCCAAAAAGATTTGGAGATCTTATAAAAGAGCATAATTTGTCTAAAAAAGACAAAATCTCATTTAAAACTATAAGATCTATTGGATATTTTTCCAATATTGCATTATCTTTATCACATTTACCTGGAATTGGAGATTTCTTTTATAAATTGTTAAATGAGAAAAAAATTCAGAATATAAATGAAATATTTTTCATGACGTTTCTTAAAAGCTTAAATGAGAAATTCCTTTCATTGATTGAGGAGGAAAATAAAAAGTTAAAAAAATCTCAAAATAAAATCAGTTTCGAGAAAGCCATTGATTTTATTTGCAGGAGTTTATATAGTTTAATCAATAAAGTTTTTTTAAGAGAAAATGTAGAGGATGCGTCTAAAAATTTTGTTGATCCAAGATCCAGATATATTCCCGAAAATGTAGCCACTAGAGTCTTAGAATTATCAATTTTCAAGGATTTAAATCTCTCAGATGATATCTGGCCCGACTATTTTTTGAGTGTAAATAAAGAAGAGGTTAAACATCTATTTAAAAAACATTTTGAAATTCCTGAAGATGTTTTCTATTCAGACTGGAGTTTATCTATGCTTGACATGGTATACAATCAAGAATTGTTCCATAACGAAAAATATTTAGAAGAATTTCTAATAGAAGATGTAGTTATTCCTTTAAATAAATTCTTCTTGCAATTCGAGAAAAAAAAAGAGAGTATTGAGAATAAAGATGATTTATTAAACGATTTAACCAAAATTATTACTAAAGAAAAATGGAAGAAAGAAGATACAAAGAGAATTTTTTCTAATATAATTGAATTATGGGACTTATCTTTTTAAAAGATATTTTGTATTTTTTCTAATAAAATTTGAAATTTTTTATTTAAAATTTCTTCATTATATTCAACATGTCTTCTTTTTGCAACAATCTTTAAATGGGAATATAAACACTTGACTATTTCATTGTTTGAGATGATGAATTTTGTGTTTATCTTCATATATCTTAATAAGAAATCTAAAATTAAATTTATTTTAAATTCCAATAATTCATCTCGAAATATATCTCCAGGACTTGTTGTAATGATCGAAACAATTACTTCAGCTATGTCATTTTCAGGGATTCCTTCATAAACATTCTCGAAATCGATACCATATATTTTTTTTTCGTGGTAAATAAAATTTTTTAATCTTAAATCTCCCTTATTTCTGACCAAGATCTGACTTTTTTTCTCAGTAGTAATATTTATTTCATGGTATTGATATAACCATTCCGCTAATTTTTCAAATATTTCCTTTTTTACGATATAAATGCTATTTTCTGTAGAGTTATCCAGGTCATCATTAAGGAGATCACATAAGTTAAATCCATCAATTTTTTCCATAAGAATGTAAGGTTTTTTAAAGGCAAAAATTTTTGGAACCAAAATACCTTTCTGATAATTTGAGATTAAATTCTCATGCTCTGTAATGAAACTTTTAGTAGAAATTTTTTTTATTATAATTTCTTCGGGTAAGGTTTGTGGATTTTTTAAACTTATTAAAAAAATTAAATTTTTTCCTGCCTTTAAATTTTTTATAGTAGTAATTTCGATTTCTGGTAAAATTTCTTTCAGATCTCTAAGAACTTCTTTTTTAAGATTTGGTTCTTTTACATTTTCCAATTTTTTACAACGCCTGGAAAAATTTTGGATATAAGGTTTTTAAAATAAATTCAGGTTTTTCTAACGCATTTATTATAGGAATCCCTTTATAATTATCATTATTTTTATGTTTCTTAGTTGCAATTAATCCTGAAATTACTTTTATTGTATCATCAATTTGTTCTTCTACATCTTTAAAATCCTTAGCGCATAAAATCCTATCATATTCGAAATCCCTAAATCCTTCAGCAATAATTATATCTGGCTTAATTGGTGCCTTTTCTATCCAATCTAATATTTCCTCAGTTTTTAAGACATGATTTAAGAAAAAAGTTGTTTGTTTATTAGATTTTGTAATTACGCAATTCGCTCCCGCTTCAGAAAATTGAAAAGAGTCTTTTCCTTTAAGATCAAGGGAATGGATGTGGATATTTTTTAAAACAAATATTTTATATTTAGTATTTTTAGTTAAATAGTGTATAACCGATAAAATTGAATTGGTTTTTCCGGATTCCGAAAATCCAATAAAACTGATTAGCTTAAAATTTCTATTTAACAAAAATTTTTCACGATTTTTTCAAATTTCAATAAATATAATATTTTATATATTAATATTATATTTTAATGAGTTCCCAATATACAATCTTCGATGCAAATTTCTTCATCTGCATGAATGAAATACGTGCTAAAAAAATACTCGAAAATTTAGAAACTGCAGGAAAACTTCTTGGTCTTGAATTTTTTATCAGTGAAAAGGTATTCTTTGAAATTAAAGGGGTAAGCCCAAGTTTTCGAGAGAAATTTCAGAGTTTTATAAATGTAGAACTAATCTCTGAGGCGAATATAAAATTAATAAAAGATGTTTTAAAAAAGCGTAATATTAGGATTCCTGCTCAAGATCCAGATTTATCATTAATTGCTCTAGCAGATATTTTACTAGAAATTGATAATTCGGCGAAAATTACAATTGTAACCGATGATTTTAAGTTAGTGCGAGAGATAAATTTGTTATATAAAAAAATAAATGTTCTGTCACTTTCGGGTTTTTTATTACAAATTCAGCGAACCATCTCAAATGCACCATTAAAAATGTATTTTAAAAATATTTGGCGAAAAAGCCTTAATTATACGTTATCCTATATGCTAGAACGCTCAAAAGTATATCCCGCTGAAGAAAAAATCACTTGGTTAATTGAAAGGGCAGTGTCCGTAACGGAAAATTCTATTATAACAAAAGATTCGATTTCAGAAAATCAAGGGATTTCTCTAATGCCTATGGATGCTTCAATAAAGGAAGAATGCGAAATTTGTGAGAGGTTTATTCAAGGGCATGATTTACCGAGAAGTGAGGAAAAAAAAATTGAAGGGATCTTAAATTTTTTAGAAAACTTGAGAATTGCTCGAAGTTATCTGATTTCCTCAAAAAACTCATTAATTGATGAAAATATAAAAGATTCTGTTAAAAATCTAAAAAAAGGTAGTTCATTTTTAACTTCTCTATTACAACTTGCCCATGGAAAGACTTCTGGAAGAAATTATGATATTATAAATCAATTAATATGCTCAGAATTATCAAAAATGGAGTTTTTACGTGGGTTTCTATTAATTAAAATAGGAAAAGTTAATTCTGCATTGGAAGCTTTTGATAGAACTGCCTTATTTTCAACAATTGTCCATAATTGGAGAACTGGTTTAACAATAAACTATCTCAAGGCGCTTATTAGAATATTTCATGGTTTTTACACTTCAGCTATCAAACAATATGATTTTACAAGCCAGCTTGCTGAAGTTTATAATGAAAGAAAACTAATTTTGAAGTGTACTATTGGAAAAGCTTTAGCTTTATTCATGGGAACCCAAGAAAATAAAGATCAAGCAATCTCAATAATTGAAGAACTCTCTAATTATGATACAGAAAAATATTTAGAAGAGGGAATGATTGTATTTAGTGAATTAGGAGATTATTTTTTAGCATTGGGGCACTCTCAAATTTCTGCTTCCCTTTATAATGAATCTCTAGAAATGGCAATCGATGGAAATTTTGAATATAAAATACCTACACTTCTAGATAAATTAAAAAGGGCCTACATTGCTACGATTTTAAGTGGGTATAGCACAGAGGATATAAATGTAGATGTTTTATTTCAAAAAGCTTACAAATTGAAAAATGTAGATAAATATAATGAACAAATCAGACAATACCATGATTTTCATAAATTATATTACACTAAATTTCAATTCCTTACTGGAAAACGGGTTGTAGCATATCAAAATCTTGATAAAAAATTAAAAGATTACTTCGAAGTTATTAAAATACGGCCTTTAGCTAATGAAAAAACGTTATTCGTTGCGCTTCATACTGAATTAGGACTTTTAGGTTTTTTGATTTTTGGAGATTATGAACTTTCTGGCGTCGCGGAAAACTATTCATTGAAGTTAAATACAAATGCAAAAGTCCGGATTTACACTCCAAATATGGAATTAAAAGAAGAATATTTAATACGCGCAATTATTGAAATTAAGAATAAAGAATATATTGATGTAATTTACAATCTCCCGATCTTTTTTAAACAGATGAATATTTAATTCCTTTTATCACTTAAATTATATTTATTTAAAGAATGAAATTGAAATCTTTAATAAAATAAATGGTGATGGAAGTTATGACCTTATAAACTTTAATCATTAATATTATGTCTTTCTAGTTGATTTAGCACGCTGTGAGATTTTACGTTTATGAATTGCACATGAAATACAATAATAAACTCTCTGCGTTGGACGTTGGATTATCGCACCCGCATCTCTAAGCTCTTTATATATACGACCATCTACTAAAGACACACGTTTTGTAACTTGTTTCGCTTTACTTCTAGGAATAAATCTGCCACAGTTCGCACACTGCACTGTAGTGCTCTGTCCTTTGTGGGAGGCTGATTTTCCCCCGCTTTTTCGTTTTTTTGGCAATTTTTTTTTCTCTTGTTCTCTTATTTCTCTTTAAATATCTTTTTTATTAAGATAAAAAATATGAATAAATATAATAATTTTATTAAATGGAAACGAAAATTTTTTACTTATTATTAGGGATTTTCCATTTTTTTTAATTCTTTAAATGCAAATAAGAGTCTTTGGAATACCGTTATTGTTAATAATAGAATGAAAGTCCAGATAAAAATAAAAAAGAATAATGAATTCGTCGCATTAGTAAAGAAATAAATCCATGCTTCAATAATCATACCAACAAATAATAAAAGCATTCGCTCGGCTCGCTCTAAAAATCCAACTCCTTGCATTTCCACGCCCTCATTTTCAGCTCGGCTACGAATATAACTAATCATTAAACTCAGGAAAAAACAAATAAATCCCGTAAGGTAGTCAATATAACCACCGTAAATAAATCCTAAAAAAATTATTGCATCAGCTAATCTGTCTAAATTGGAATCCAAAAATGCACCGAATTGTGAAGCAGAATTAGTTTTTCGAGCAACTGCACCATCAAAGACATCAAAGGAGCCAGAGAGAAATAGTAATAAAGGAGGGATCCACGCAAGCCATAATGATAGATGTAAAAAATCAAATCCGAGAAAAATGGCACATCCTAAGGATAAACAAAAACCCATATATGATAATATATTTGGGGAAATATTGTGTTTAATAAAAAAATTTATACGTTTTTCTATAATATTTTGAGCATTTTGTCTGTATTTATTGAGAACCATTATTAGATTGCAAAAATGATTTATATATATATGGTATGGATTAGGTTTTATTTTAAGTTTATTTAAGATTTTTAATATTAGTAAAAGAATCAATAATTTGGAACTTGATTAATTTTATTACCGAAGATGCTAAATATGATTGAGGTGTCCCTAAACTCACACGCGGAATTCCAGTATCTTTTAATTCCTTTGAATCAAGGAAATTTCCTAATTGGTTCCCAATGATAAAAAAATATTTTTTATCTTTCTCGAATTTCTCTTGGGAGAATTCTGTACCTTCTTCATGTAATATATAACCTTGGAATCCTTTTTTTCTTAATTTTTCAATAGCATCGAAAATATCAATACCGGAGATGATTACTTTATTTAAAGGATTTTTAATATTATTTTCATTATCTATGCCTTGGATTATATTTGCAAAATAATCCATAAATCTTAATTCGCTTATTGGGAAAATTTTTTGCTGAAATAATTCGGATTTAAAGATATAGGTACCATAATTGTCCAAAAATGCCCAAAATTCAGTATTTTGTTCAAGTTTAAAATTATTCAATAAAACTGAATAATTTTAAACTTGAAC
>JAHLWE010000403.1 GCA_019058135.1 Promethearchaeota archaeon
GAAACACATCTTCTAATGCTTTATATGCCTTATCTCCCAAAATGGGAAAATTTAGACCAGATTTTATGGTGAGATCTGCTGAAATTGTGCCTGCGCCTCCAGAACCAGCAATCATTGAAACATTAACCCATTTAGGCAATTTTTTTTCTGTGTTATACATCATTGAGAAAGTTCTAGCAAACTGAAATAATTCATGGAAGCTATATGCTCGTATTATACCTGCTTGCTTAATTACAGCATCAATCAACTGCGAATTCTCTGCAAGAGCTCCCGTATGGCTTAAAGTTGCTTTCTGACCTTGAGTAGTTACTCCACCCTTTACTAAGATAATCGTCTTATTTGGAATATTTTTAACTTTTCTGCATAATTTAATGAACTTAATAGGATCTTTAAATGATTCAAGATATAAAGCAATAACATTGACAGTGGAATCTTCTATTAAATATTCCAAAAATTCCAATTCACTTAAATCCATTTTATTTCCAATGGAACATGAATATCGAAAACCCAGATTCGGATACTTTGACATTAGATACATGAGATATCCCCCATTCAACATTCCCGATTGGCTTATTATTGCAACATTTCCTCTTTTGTAATTTGTAAAAACGCCAAACCCGCAAAAAAAACCTCCTTTTTCATCACCTTCGCTATCACCATCAATTGTTGTAAGTCCCATACAATTCGGCCCAACAATTCTTATTTTCGAGAAATTATCCGTTAATTTAAGGATTTGATCACTTAATTCAAGACCCTTTTCACCCACCTCTTCAAATCCAGATGCCTCAATAATTGCCCCTTTAATACCTTTTTTTATGCAATCTTTTAATAGACCGGGTATAAGTCGATTTGGAACATAAAAAATAGCAAGATCAACTTTATCTTCAATTTCTAAAACTGATTTCTTAAATTCTAAACCGAGCAATTTACCTTCTGAGTTTGGGTTTATAAGATAAACCTTTCCCTTAAAATTATTTTGTATAAGATTATTTACAATACGATTTCCGCCTTTCATAGGATTTTTTGAAGCACCTATGACAGCAACAGATCTAGGATGAAGAAATACATCAATTATATCAATATTTATCAATTATTTAGCACATTTTTTTATTTTATTCTGTATTCCCAAATATTCTTAAATTCAATTTACTGCCTAAAATTATAAAATGTATGATAATAAGTAATATTCTCTCATAATGCAAAATGAATAATATTAAAAAAAGATTGAATAAAATTAAATTATATGATTCAATCTGAACTTGTTTTTTACTGGTTCTTTTTAATTCGAGCCAGTTCCGCTTTTTTATCCACAAAACCGAGGAATAATTCGGTTTTATCTTTTGGGGGGACGACTTCTTCCTCTTTTTTATTAAGGTGCATAGCCCCTGAAGGGCATGTTGGAACACAGAGACCACAACCAATACATCGATCTAGATTTACTACAGAAGTGTCGTCAATAAGAGTTAAGGCATCCATTTGACAACGATCAACACAAGTTTCACATCCTGTGCATAATTCTATATCAACCTCTGCATAATAATTGGTCGTAAATGCTTCTATTGGACGGACTAGCTTCTTAGCGTTTAATAAAATATCACAACAACACCCACAACAAGAACAAATAAAACCAGGTTTCCTAATATTTGCTGGTTGAAGAACCAAACCATCAGCTTCATTTTTACGTAAGATTTCAAGGGCTTCTGCTTTACTTATTTTTCGACTCCATCCTTGATCTATAAAAAATTGAGCTCCACCCCCAAATGTCATGCAAGTTTCATCCCGAGATGTTTGATTACATGATTGTCCAATGAGTCTCTTCCCCTTACGACAAATACAGCTAAACACACTGAATGGACCCTCTTCATTTTCAATAATTTGTTCTAGATCATTATAACTTGCTATATGATGTTCTGGTGTAATGCTTTCTTCCATTGGTATGGTGCGTATCTGGGGTCCCATCTTTACATACTCATCTAAGAATGCCTCCTCAATATATTGTTGAGCATCTTTATAATACTCTTTTGTGAGTAGGCTTACCTGGTATTCATGCATCCCGATTGCGAAAGGGGCATTTCCATAGTATTTCTCATCTTCTTTTTTATCGTAATTTATGGACCCCTTATCAACCATGATGTCTAAAATCTTCTCTAATTCTTCGATGGACACCCCAGACTTCTTTACGTACCTATAAATTTTTTTCAAAGGTTTTGGAATGAAACTCAATTTCTTGGCAATCTTTGCCTCTTCAGGTGTGAATAAATGTTTTAATATGCGGATATCAACTCCCGATCTCGTCGTAGGAAACCCAATTGGCATTTTATCCAAGTGTTTTTGCAATTCACGATATAGATCTAAATTTTCATCACTCATATTTCCATCATCACGATTAATATTTAATAGTAATTCGAAGGGAATTCTTTTATATTTTGCGGGGGAATTTATACATTTAGATTTTTAAACATCTTTTTATTTCTTTTATAGATTTTAATGTATTCACTGAATAGTTTATCATATATTTTTTTATTATCAATATTGGGTTTATAGGAATTCTTAACTTTAATTAATTTAATTGCTTCTGAGAAATCTTTGAAAATGCCTAAACCCACCATTGCAATTATTGCAGCCCCTCTTACGCTTCCAAAATCAGGCTCATCCATTTGATTGATATTTCTTTCTAATATATTAGCTAATATCTGGCACCAAATATCTGACTTAGCACCCCCCCCAATGAAATTAATACTTTCAGTAGTTCCCACTAATTTTTCTACTAATTTTAAACCCCTTTTGCTATTACAAGCAATCCCTGCATATAGAGCGCTAAGGAAATCTGCTCTCTCCTGATC
>JAHLWE010000404.1 GCA_019058135.1 Promethearchaeota archaeon
GATTTGTATATCAGCATAAGCAAGGCATAATTCTTTTAAATATTTTAATGAACATAGAGCATTCGGAAAAGCTTCAAGTGTACCACTTTCACTCCAAATATATATTCCTATGATATGCCCATTCTCATCTATTTTATAAAATTCGCCACTTCCGATATCATAAATATTCTCTTCTTTTTCTACCTTATTTAGATCATACCCCATCATCATTTGTATTATTCCTAAAATATAGGCTTCAGAATCTACCACTCCCTCATGAAGATATTTTAAAGAATATCGCTTTTTAGCTATTGAGATAATATTTTTTGGAATATAAGTCAACCCTTTTCCGCTTAATTTAAGATCTCTTAATCGAGGGAGAGATTCAAATGATTTAGGAAGTTTTTCAATTCCAGAACCTCTTATATATCTTAATTTAGTTAAATATTTTATTGAATTTGGAATTTCATCTACTATCCAAAAATTTAGATCAATTCCTCTTAATTGACCTTTAGATACTGCATATGGGACATGATAATCTACATATTTTCGTTTAACTGCCCACATCGGTCCAGCACCCCTTTCAACTTCTAAACCTACATTAATATCTATATCACTTCCCAAATAACTATTGTAAGCCTTTCCACATTTAATTGAAATATTTTGTAAATCTAAAAAAAATCGTGCTTCTTCTATGATTACTCCATAGATTTTTGCGTATTTCTCAAGAATTTTGTTTTTAAATTCAGTAGAAATCTCTGATTTCATTTTGTCTAATGTATAAAAAAGGTTAGTTATAACCATCGCTGAATCAATATTTTCAATAGCCCCATTGAGTATTTCTTTACTTCTTTCTGGAAAAAATTTTATTAATATTTTACAGGCAATAGCTCTCACATATTTATTCTCATCAGAAACTATTAATTCTTTTAATTTGGTAAAGAGATTATCCCCTTTTAATTCTATATTTTCCATTAGCTCTAGACATCTAGTTTTTATGAAAGGTGAATTAGATTTTTCAATTAAAGACAATAATCCGTCTAAAAGTCCTGAATTATTAATATTTTTATTCAAGAAATCATTATACATTCCCATAGGAGTTAAAGGTAAGGTATCAATAACTTTCGACCTTATTTTTAGTGAATATTGATTTTGTTCTATATTTAGTGGATTTCCCGTAACATCTAAATTATAGAATTTATTTAATTTTATAATTGGAGAAGGTACTTTATCAAAATTACAATTGGTAATGTCAATGGACTCCAATGAATCTAAATATTTAACACTTTCTGGTAGCGATTCCAGACGCTTACATCCGTTCATATTTAATCTTGCAAGAGTGCTTTTTAGATTACCTATATGTTTGGGTAATTTTTTTAATGAAATACATGCTTTTAAATTAATTTCCTTTATAGATTTAAGATCACAGATATTTCTTGGCAACTCTACAATTGAATCACAAAAACTCATATTCAATCTTTCAAGAGCGTTTAAATTTCCTAAACTGTCAGGTAAATATTTCAGATTCTTCCAAAAGCTTAAGTTTAATATTTTTAAGTTAATTAAATTCCCAATACTCTCTGGTAATGTAAATGCTTTTCTGCTAAGTTTTCTAATTTCATTCCATGAACTTATAGTAAAAGCACCTCTAGCCATTGAGGTTAAATCTTTATCATATTCTCCTAAATCAAGCATCTCAAGAGATATTAATTCGCCAATTTCTTTAGGTATGTATTCCAATGATTTGCATCCGCATAAGTCTAACTTTTTTAAAGATTTTAGCTTACCAATACTTCTTGGAAATTCTTTTATAGGTATATTTCTTAGGTTTAATGAACAATTAGAATCACCAATAATAGTAAAAGATTCAAGTGATTCTAAATTTCCTAAGCTTTTTGGTAAAGAAGTTAAATAATTCGTTCCGAAGAGATTGAGAACTTTTAGATTTTTTAATTTACTTATACTTTCTGGTAGATTTCTCATATTTCCTGTTATAATAAGCTTTTCAAGCGATTTTAACTCTCCAATAGTTTCTGGCAATGATCTTAAATTACGACTCTCAATTAAGTCAAGAATTCTTAAAGAATTTAAATTACCAATATTAGTTGGCAATTCATGCAAATTATAGCAATCTATTTTCAATTTTTTTAGAAAGTCTAAATTACCAATTGAATTTGGAATTGTTTTAAGTCCTTTCAAAATTAGACTTTTAATTTTTCCCTCTTTAGCTTTAAATCCCATTTCCTCTCTACGAAATGTTTGCCCAAACCTATCAGTATAAAGAGATTTCATAGATTCTTCGAAATATTTAGGGAGATGCTTCAAATCTTTGGGTAAGCCTATTCTTGGAGGTAAATCTTTTATCCAGCCTTTTTCTCTTTGAGTTTTTATTCCAATATTAGGAATAGGTTTACCTATCAAATCCTCTAAATCCAATAAAAAATCCTTTTCTTCCTTTGATACTCGTGTTCCTTGATATAATCCAATCATAAGAATAAAATTAGACTTTTTGTCTCAATGATAAATATAACAATTTTATTTTAATATATTAAAAGGTATCAAGATTATTAATAGAATATAGAATATAAAAATAGAGAGATCGAAGAATTCTTTATCAATTGTTGAGGAAGATTTAAGAATTCTCTATTAATTTTTTCATGAATTTCAATGCATTTTTCAGCTCCACAATTCGCAGTCATTATACAGAAACATAATTCTTTAAAAATATCATTAATAGAACCATGTTTGA
>JAHLWE010000405.1 GCA_019058135.1 Promethearchaeota archaeon
ACACTTTGAAAGGCAATATTCTTTCCAGGAAGAAATTCTTGTGCAATAAATTCCCAATTTTTATCTCTCGAATACCAATAGCGAATCCAACTTGAAGCAGTTTCTATATTATCAGCAGGAGTACTTCCAGTTCCTCCCGCCCCTTTCTTTGCTCTAATCCAGAGTTTGTCTCCCAAAACAGAGAAAGCGTTATTTAAATCCTTTTCCAGATGATCTTTTCTAAGTTCAATAGCTTTCGCTGTTGGAAATCCTTTATTTTTCCAGATATCAGCACTTTTAAATTTATCTTGGCAAATACTTATTGTTTCTTTTTTAGGTAAAAATGTATTTGTATCTAATTTTTCACGATTTTCTGATATTACCGCAACTTCTACATCAGGTTGAGGAATTACTAACTCTATTTTATATTTTTCAATTATATTATTAATTTTTTGTATAAATTCAGGTGAATTACATCTTGGAACTAAAAACACTTCCCTTGTCCATGGTCGGGAAAATTCTAAATGATAAATATTGATATCTGTACCATATAGATTCATTCTTTCAGAAGTAATATTCAGAGATTTAAGTGTATTGACTCCAGCGGGACCTCCAGAACCTGTGATTAAAATTCTTTTCAAATAAATCAACTTTAAAAAATTATATTATATGAATTAGAGTATTCTATTTAAGTAAATATTTTTGAAAATATAAGACTCTATTTTAATTGTAATATGAAAATTTGTTTTTTTGGAGCATTTGATGAAAATAGAAATGTGAATAGAGTTTTTCTAGATGGTTTGAAAAAAATCAAAAATATAGAGATCATTACAGTAAATATTTCGACCCCTAATCTAGTAAGAGATTTTTTAACTAATCAAAAACATATGTTTACTTTATCATTTTTTAGGAATTTTATAAATCGTAACATTAATTTAATTAAAAAATATTTTAAATCAAATTATTATGATATAGATTGTATTTATATCGGTTATCCGGGTCATGAATCAACATATTTTGCATATTTTTTAAGAATTTTATCATGGAAATTATTTAATAGAAAAATCCCTATTATTTTTAATCCATACACTTCTTTAATTGATTCTGTTACAATGGATTATCGAAAATTGAAAAAGAAATCGTTTTTAGCAAAATTCTATTACTTAATTGAATGGATTGCTTTTCATTTATCAGATTTAATAATTTCACAATCGAATATGGAAAAATATCGATTTTGTGAGCTTTTTCACTTAAATCCTAAAAAAATTTTTAGGATATTTATAGGTTCTAATGAGGAATTATTTTATCCACAGAAATTTGAAGGATTTAAAGATAATTTTATCGTCAGTTTCAATGGTAATTATATTCCATTACATGGGATTGATTATATTATAAAATCAGCTAAAAAGATAGAACAAAATACTAAAGATATTTTATTTGAAATTATTGGTGGGAATTTACTGCAGATTTACGAAAAGAGAAGAATTATTAAAAAATTTGGTATCTCTAATATAAAATTTATCCCGCACATTCCAATCAATGAAATACCCCAAACGATAGCAAAATCTGATATTCAGTTAGGAGTTTTTGGTTCAACTCTAAAAACGAGAAGAGTTATTCCAAATAAAGTATTAACTGCATTAGCAATGAAGAAACCCATAATTACTGGAAATACAAAAGCCATTAATGAATTATTAACCCATAAAAAGAATTGTTACTTATGTAAAATCGCAGATCCGAATAGCTTAACGAAGGCGATTATCACTTTATATGAAAATGAAAATTTGAGAAATGAAATTGCATTAAATGGATATAATTTATTTCAAAAAAAACTCAATTCTGTGATATTATCCAAACAGTTAATTGATATAATTAAAAATCAAAAAAAGGTTAAATGATTGCGTTTGAATTAAGTTAGTTTAAATATTTTCTTTATCTTCTTTTTTCTTCATTTTATCAATTTGCTTCCAAAAATAACGTAAGCAGCCTACATAATACCAAAGACCCAATCCAATAGCTGTGAGAAGCCCACTCCACAACCAGTTATATGGTGTTTGTACTATAAACCAATCAATAAACCATACAAAAACAATTCCACTAGCTAATAATATCACCATTATTATTGAAATACCTCTAATTTTCGGAAATTTCCAATAAATAATTAACGAAAACCCACCACATATCAGAATAAAAATTATTCCTGAAATGATCAAAAATGCAATATTATCATAGTATAGAGTCCATTGCATTGATAAAGTAGCAATAATGGCAAATTGACCACAAATAAGAGATAAAGCAAAAAAATTATTAACCAATTCAGGTTCCGTTAACTCTCCTTTTGCAAGGATCAATCTTGGCAAAGTCATTGCCGCATCATCCTCCCTTGAAGCTTTTATTTTACCGTTTTCCAAAAAGATTATATCATTTTGCTTTTGTTGAATCTGACTACTTTCGAGTAATCGTCTAAGTGAAGATAATACATAAAAGCTGTTAAAAACATGACATAATAAAGTACAAAACGTTGGTACTTCGATTGAACCAAATATTGCAATACAACCAATCATTGCTCCAATAGTTAAAGTTCCTACATCACCTGGAAAAATTTTTGCAGGATATTTGTTGTATAAGAAAAAAGCTAATAATATTGCAATAAAGGGAACTGAATATATAACTGCTTGAGCTGAATTCCAAATTAAACCCGAAAGAAACATAAAAATTACTGCAATGAGACATGTTCCTGAACCTTCACCATTATAGCCTTCAAGCATATTGACTGTATTTGTTGTAACTGCAATAATTACTGGTAATACAAACGGATAAATAAAATTAAGACGTAACATTCCTAAAATAGGGATAGTGGGGCTGCCAATGTTAATAAAATTAGAAAAATTAAGAATGAAAATTGGTCCACCAATTATGATAGTTAATATAATTTTTTTTATTGAGGATAATTTTTTGCGATCATCAATAAGTCCAATTATTGCAGCACAAACAATTGTTAAAAGAATAACCAAAATCTCATTAATAATTTTAGGAAACATAACAAGCATAATAATTAAAGAGATACACAACCCTATTACTATACTTATTCCTCCGGACTCAGCAACTTCAGGCTTATCTATTTTATGAATATCAATGCCAACCCATCCTTTTGACCTTGTGAATTTAATTACGAATGGAATAATGAAATATGTGATTAAGAAAGAAATTATGAATAAAATAATTAAATAAATTATTTCCATTAGACCAAATTCATATTCAGAAAAGTTTAGCACTTAGAATTATCACCCAGTATAATTTAAACTTTAAAGGTTTGGCATGAAAACCCAACCTTAATAATAGCTCCGGCAGGATTCGAACCTGCGTTTCGGGGTTCAAGGCCCCGAATCCTTAGCCATTATCTTTTTTAATTTGGCCGCTAGACGACGGAGCTTTATTTCTTTCTTACCTTTTTTGAATTATAATTTAATAATACAATAATTAAAGTTATTTTAAAAGTATTATTTTTCAATTTTCGATAATCTCAATTTTAATAATTCGATTTAAGCATTAAAATTATATGTATAAATAACATTCATTTTAATCTTGTTATAAAATAAGTGATTCCGAATAGAGAAAAATCAATAAATCGTTTTATGTTAATTTACATATAAGAACATTCAAAAAAATTGGTTTATTTATTAAATGGAATTAATTTTCTTTGGAAAAACTTGATTTGTTCAAGAATTTGTTTCCATTTATTTAAAAAAGCAATATCTTCATTTTCATTCCTATATTTATCCGGTAGCATTTGAGGTATTGTTTCAACGATAGGATACCATCTATTGCATTTAGAGCAGAATAAAATACCTTCTTCTATTTCTGTGTCGATTTTAAATTTGTTGATAAGATATAATTCAGGGAGAATAGAATTCATAATTTCTTTTATTTTTTCTTTTTTATCTTCCTTCGAAATTTGGTTTATAGTTGATTCAATTTTTCTTTTTACGCTTGTTTTAAGGAGATCAATACATTTATCAATTGCTGGTTCTTCTGTAAGATTATTTATATTATTAAGTTCTTGAATGCTTGAATTTATTGCGTTTAAATAATCAACAGATTTTTTAGATTTGAGTGCGATACTATCTCTAATTTTTATGTGATTCTCAGTCTCAGAAAATTTTATTAATTCTTCATTATTAATTAATTTTTCATCTCGAATTTTATAAATTTTTAGGAATTCTTCAATTTCACTTATATTTGTTTCCCATTTTAATATTAGAAGTTCTAAAGGATAATATTTATCTATTGGGCAGGCAAGAATGTCAGAAAGCCAAGGTTTCATTTAAATCATTTAGGTTATTTACAATTTTGAATATAATTTTAATAAATATACGCTTTTAGTTCATGGATTTGGCGATCTATTGCCTTCCGAACTTTTTCTCGACGTTTAAGAAAATCTCCTAATAATTTTTCATAGGCACTTTTAGAGGGCAGTTTTCCTTTCTTATATCGATTTTCTAGCAAATTTATATTATCTTTTAAACTAAATCTTTCAGCTTCTAAAAGTTCAAGTTTTTTAAATATGTTTATAAAAATTTTCGTTGATTCTTCTAATATTTTCTTAAGAGGGGTAAGTTCATTTTCCAGTGATTTTAATTTTGAATCGTATTTCTTTAACTCATTAAGATATTTCTTTTTAGTAAGTTTCTTTCTTTTCACATCATCATCTGCTAGCTGAATATTTAGGAAAATTGCATTTTTCTCTTCATATAAGGTAAAAAATTGACGTAATTCCTTTATTGGAATATCTCTTTTTCTATAAGCATCAATTGGTAATTCTTCTTTTTTAGTTTTTGTTATTATTACAAAAGTTGTGAAAAGAATCATAAATAGAATGGTAAAAATTAATGGTCTCATTAAAATTTCAAGTAAATTTAAAGTGTATATAATGTTAATGTGTTTTTCATCAAGTGGTGAAACTATGTCATCAGTAAAAATTAATACCAAATCATCCCCGAGCGTTTCAAATGAATCAGGTTGTTCAGTTATGGATATAATATTTTCACAACCATCAATAAGAATTTGAATTTCTTGATCACATATAACATAATCGCATTTTGTGAGAAATAAATCGATTGAAATAGAATTATAGAGCCAATTAAATACATGATATTCATCATAGGGCAATTGATACCTTATGGAAACATCGAATTTAGAATCCACGTCTAGACTTACCCTATTTTGTATCAATGAAATTACTAAATCTTTAGTAACTCCATCTGGGTTAGGTTCTGAGTCTAGTGAAGCACCTGCTATTGTGCCTAAATAATCAAATACTTCAACTTCTGATACAACAGCTGGAATTAGGAAGGAAAAACTTGATATAGAAATCGCCCCAGTATTGTGAATTGTGAGTGTTTCATCCACAATTATATAACCTAGTGAATTGAATGTAATTTTTCTCAATATTTTATCAATTTGCAATTGAGTGGTTTCAGTATAAGTAAAGCTACCAATAATCGATTTATTATAAAAAGGGTGCATTAATTTTTTATTAAATTGTAAATAACCACCCTCAAATTTTCCTTCTTCACCCGAAGCATTAATTACAGATATTAGTTCTCCGACTTTTGGGTGGGAAAAAAGAATACCAACAGAATCAACCATATAGGGAATAATTGGATATATATTAAAATTAAAAAAAATTATTTGTGTTTGCTGTTGAGCCATACCTTCTCTAGAAAAATTATAAAGGTTTTTGTATGAATGAGTAAAAATAATTGAGGTTTCCTGATTGGGAAGTAATGGAGAATCAAAATAAATGTATGCCATTTTAAATGTCTCAATCATTATTTCTGAGAATTGAACATTTAGTGTTTCTGAATATGGCCCTTTTCCATCATAATAGATGAGGTTTTCAAAATATGATTCATCTATACCTATTGTAATAAAAGAAATTGGGTTATTATAGATATTTTTTATAGTAAATGAATCCTCTGCGTTTAATAATCCATTTCCACTTAATTTTACATTTCTATAGAGCTCTGTAATTTGGACACCTTCGAATGTATTCAGAATTGAGGCATTTTTTATTGTACTAGGAGTTTGAAAATTTTCACTATTTTTATTTTTAAATACTGAAATTAATGAACAAAAAATTAAGAGGGAAAATAAAAACCCAAATAATAAAAAATGTTTATTTTTACTGAATCTATAAGCTATTAAATTATGCCTTTTCAATTTCTGACGACTCTTAAAAACTTGAAGATTTTAATTTGAACTTATTTTAATATTTTTTAAAAAATTATTATTAATTCATAAAATTTACTATAGAAATATTTTAGTAATTTTAAATAATTTAGAGTGCTTATTAATTATATATTTATTAAACCACATTTTGATTGATAAAATGTCGCAAAGAAGTAGAAGGAAGAGAAGAAGGTCAAAAGGTGCGCCCATGCCTCAAAGTGGTGCAGGTCTTATGAGATTTTTCGAAGACAGTTCCATAGGAATAAAAATAGGCCCAATAAGTGCGGTGGTTTTTTCTCTATTACTTATTGCAATAGTCATTCTCGCTCATGTGGGTATATTTGATTGGATTCTTTGAGATTACCGTTTTTTATTAAATTTTTTTAATCTAAA
>JAHLWE010000406.1 GCA_019058135.1 Promethearchaeota archaeon
AAGTTATCCCGCAATGTTTGAAGAAGTCTTAGAATCGCAACCATTTGCGGTAGGGACTGCCCTTTTTCAAACGGGGCTCTATAAAATCCCCGACTTGTGAGAGCAACCGCTTGCAAATGGGCGGAAATTCTTCCTCGCAATTTAAAACTCTCCTAACGATCTAAATAAAAAAATTAGAAAATTTAAATCTACTGAGTGCAATGGATTTTTGATTTCAGATTTACATAAATTTAGGAAGAGAACTATCTCTTTTTTTGATTTTTATAAGATTTTATAAATTTTTATAATTTTTTGATAAACAGTTAAAACAATAATTTTTTTCCGACATTTTCATAATAACCTTTTACTTCCGAAATTGAGAGCGTTACAATTGTATGTCTTGCATGTTTTAATTCAAATTTCTTAATTATTTTTTGATTAGATGGGTTAGCTGGGTTAATAACTACATATTCTTTACATCTATGACATGCTCTTACCATTATGAAACTCATAACCAGTCTCAACCCAGACTTAATTTTTATTAGTCCTAATTAATAAATAGATGGATAATTTATATTTTTTTTCCAATTATTTTTAAATTAATATAATGAATTATCTTTATATCCGATCACGCGATCTCACAAAATATTTCTCTAAATTTTGTAATTCTGAAGCACTCTTAATTACATATTCTTCATTTAAACATGCTAAACAAAGTTGATCCTTTCTTAATCCTATAGCTCTTACCAGACCATCAATACTTTGATAATTTAATGAGTCAGCTCCAATTTTTTGTCTAACAAGTTCTACATAATTATCTTTATCTATATATTCCATCCGTCCAGCCAATAATTCAGAAGAAGAGGGAAAATCAATTCCCATATAACATGCTGCTTTTATTGGCGGACAACTAATTCGCACATGAACTGATTTTGCTCCGCCCTTTCTAAGAAGTGATACTATTTGAGCCATTGTTGTCCCTCTTACAATGGAATCATCAACTAAGACTACATTTTTTCCACCTATAATAGATCTAATAGGATTTAATTTTTCAGAAACTGCGTTCTCACGTTTCTTTTGACCGGGCATAATAAAAGTTCGCCAAATATATCTATTCTTCATTAAACCTTCTTCATAAGGAAGTCCAGATTCTTTAGCATATCCTGATGCTGCACTTCTACCAGAATCAGGAACTGGAACAATAATAGTATTATATAAATCACAAGGGTGTTCTTTTGCTAAATTTATGCCTAAATTTTCTCTTGCTTTATTTACAGGAACTCCATCAACTATCGAATCAGGTCGTGCGAAGTAAACAAATTCAAATTGGCATAATGCTGTTCTTTCTGAATTCGCAAAAGTTACCTTATTTATATTCCCCGTAGGTTCAAAATGAATAATTTGACCTGGTTTTACATCATCAATTAATTTGCCATTAACAGCATCTATTGCGCAACTTTCTGATGCTACAACATTTTTAATTCGATTATCATCATCAACTACTCCATAACATAAAGGTTTAAATCCATACGGATCTCTTACAGCATAAATATCGCCCTCTGGCGTTAATAAAGTGAGAGAATAAGATCCATCGAGAAATTTTGCAGCAATTTTAAAGATTTCAATCCAATCTTTAGTTTTAATGCTTAGAGAAGCAAATAAATTGGCAATTACTTCGGTATCACTATTACTATGGATTATTATTCCTTTTTCGCCTAATTGCTTCTTTAATTTCATATAGTTTGCAATAGTGCCATTGAAACCAAAAGAATATTCAATTTGATTAGTACAAAAATGGTACGGCTGAGCAAAAAGAATATTCGAAGTTTCAGTTGTGCCATATCTCACATGACCGATTCCAGTATTTCCCCAATATTGTTTTAAAAGTTCCTGATTTAAAGATTGCGCAGCCAATCCACGATTTTTATAAGAATGAATTTTATTATGTCCATTTACAATAGAGATGCCAACTGCTTCTTGACCTCTATGTTGAACACCCATTAGTCCTAAATATAACTCCTGAGCAATGTTATATTCCGTATCTGTTGTTGAAATACCGAAAACTCCGCAATGATCTCGAGGTTTATCAATCATTAAGGGAGAGGAATAAAGAAGTTTTGTTTTAAAATCTTTATTAAAAAAATTATCTTTTGAACAAGAGTTGCAATTTTTAAAACAATTTGAATAAGAATTTAAACTACACATATTTTCGAATTTGCTTCTTCCATTATTCTAGGAAATGTTGAATAGTATAAATTTTTTGTGTTGATAATATCCAAATTAAAAATTTCATTAAGAATCTAAACTTAAATTTCTTTTTGATTAATAATAACTCCAATTTTTTTGATGGAATATCAAAATTTTCAGTTAATGCTTGGAATTCTTTAACAATTATTCTACGCCATCCCAGCAATACGTACACAGTTTTTCCTTGGGTAGACCAATAGCTTTAACTAGGTCTTCAAGTTTCTGGTATTTTAACGTTGTCAACTGCAACCTTTTACGTATAACATCAACCATGGCTTTATAATTATCAGACTCAGGGTCGATATATTCGGCAGGATCGTCGATATCCTTTCCAATTAGTTCTCTTATGCCCCAGCGTCCTGCTAAATCTAACTCAGAACGAGAGCGGGAGAAATTAAGGAATTTGCAGCTATAAATAAGCGGAGGGCATGCTGGTCGCATGTGAACTTCCTTAGCCCCAGAATTGTACAGCCTTTGAATTGTATCTCTAAGTTGCGTTCCTCTCACGATTGAGTCTTCACAGAAAAGTAGACGCTTACCATCAATGAGTTCTTTAATCGGGATGAGTTTCATCTTCGCAACGAGTTCTCTAATGGATTGATCTTGAGGCATGAAACTCCGTGGCCATGTTGGGGTGTATTTTACAAAGGGTCGTGAAAAAGGAATTTTTGCTTCACTAGCATAACCCAAGCCATGCGGTGTTCCAGAATCCGGGATACCCGCTACGAGATCAATTTCCACATCATCTTTCTTTGCCAAGTAAGAACCGCATTTGTAACGAACAACCTCAACATTAATACCCTCATAATTAGATGCTGGATATCCATAATATACCCATAAAAAAGCACAAATTTGCATCTGGTCACCAGGTGCGATTCTCTGTTCAAGACCTTTCTCACTTATGAAAATTACTTCACCTGGTCCAAGGTATTTTGTTATTTTATAGTTGATATTTGGGAATGCACAAGTTTCCATTGCAACGGCATAAGATCCTAATTTTTCCCCTATGATGAGAGGTGTCCTACCCAATTTATCTCGTACTGCATAGATACCTTCATCTGTTAATATAAGCATGGTACAAGAACCATCAATCATATCTAAGACTTTCTGAATTCCTTCTTCATAGGTAGAACCTTGGCTAATTATAGTTGCGACCATTTCCGTGGGGTTGATTTCCCCTCCATGCATTTCTGAGAAATGTGATCCATTCTTTAACGCTTCCTTTGCTAGCTTTTCCAAATTGTTAATTCTACCAACTGTAGCAATGGCGAATACACCTAAGCGTGAGCTGATTATCAAAGGTTGATCGTCATAATCACTGATCACTCCGATGCCTTTATTCCCGTGCATTTTCTTGATATCATCCTCGAATTTCGACCTGAATTGAGTTGTTGTGATATCCTTAATATATCTTTGAAATCCACCAGAGTTTTTTACGGTCAATCCGCCTCTTCTGGTTCCTAAATGGGAATGATAATCAGTCCCGTAAAAAAGATCCTCTATACAATCACTATTTGAAAAGACTCCAAAAAGACCACCCATCACATATCTCCTTCCATGATTCTAGGTAATGTTGAATTGAATAAATTTTTTGCTATTATAATATCTAAATTAAAATTTTCTTCAAGTCCTTTAATCATAATTTGCTTTTCCTCAATAATGACTCCAATTTCTTTATAAGAGAGCCTAAATTTTTTAATTAATTCTATAATTTCTTTTATTTTATCAGCGTCTACTTCTATTATGAATCTTCCAACCGACTCACTAAATAAAAATTGTTCGGAAGTTAAATCTTTATCAAAACAATCATAAAGATTTAGATCAGCTCCCAATTCATTTGGAAAACTCATTTCTAAAATAGTAATTAAAAATCCACCCTTATTAACATCATGAGCGGATTTAATAAAACCTTTTTTATTGGCATCCAATAGAAAGTCCCATGTTCTTTTAGCGGAATCGAGATTGACTTTTGGTGGAGTACCTCCTTCAATATTGTAAATAACTGAATGATATTCCGAACCCCCTAATTCATTTTTTGTTTCTCCAATTAAAAAGATTGGATTACCTGATTTCTTAAAAGGTAATGTGATTATATTTTCTTGACCTTCAATATACCCTAATAACATAATAATGGGTGTTGGTTTGATTACTTTTTGAAGAACTTCATCCTCATTATAAAAAGAAACATTTCCCCCAACACAAGGGATATTTAGAAATTTTATACTATCTGCCATACCTTTAACACATTCAGAGAAATACCAAAAAGATGTTGGCTTCTCAGGATTACCAAAATTACAGCAATTAACCATTGCAATAGGTTTTAAGCCATTAGAAACAATATTACATCCTATTTCGACTACTGCACCTTTTGCTCCTTCATATGGATCGAGAAAACAATGTTTAGAATTACACCCAACGCTACCAGATATAAATTTATTTGTTCCAATTATTCTTAATACGCCCGAATCTCCATCTCCACATTTTACTACTGACCTTACGCCTACTTCATGATCATATTGTCTATAAATCCATTCTTTACTACAAATATTTTCGGACGCAATTAGCCGATATATTATCTCATCAAATTTTAATGTTCTTTTAGGAATTTTCTTATTAATTAAATCATTCAGAAAATCTGGGCGTTTCTCTTCTCTAATAATAACCGGGAAGTCTGATAATAGAGTAGGATCTAGCTCAACTACTATTTTATCCGCATCTTTAACTCTTAGTAATTTTGAATTATCAATTCTTCCTAATACGGCATGGGGGGTCTCATACTTTTTAAATATATCAAGAATAGTTTCTAAGCCTTCAGCTTTTATTATAAACATCATTCTTTCTTGTGATTCTGAGAGCATTATCTCAAATGGAGTCATATTGGGTTCGCGAGTAAAAATGTTATTAACATCAAATTCAATCCCAGTACCTCCATCTCCCGTTAATTCACTTGAAGCACAAGAAAGTCCCCCACCTCCCAAATCTTTTAATCCTCTCACATATCCAGTCTTCACTGCCTCAACCGTTGCCTCAATAATTAATTTTTTACTAAAGGGATCAGCAATTTGAACCGCTGGTCGATCTGATTCAGAT
>JAHLWE010000407.1 GCA_019058135.1 Promethearchaeota archaeon
CCCAATCCTTCTTCATAAAACCAAAAAATCACACCACATCATCGTCATCCTTAACGGACCCCCAAAGATCTAGGTTTTTAGGAAACTGCCGCGACTTGGCCATGAGTCTCTGTTTTAGGAAAAATCCAATTTCCGGTCCATGTAAATCCGTTAACCAAAAGTCAATTGTAATTTTTTTAAGGTATTTCTTTTTAGATTTCTTTGGTTTTTCAACTTTCTCCTTTTTAGCTTTTGTCTTTCCACTGGTTTCTCCTAATATTTTTTCCTCGATATAGGATTCTAAATCTTCTTCTTTTTTCTTCCTAACTGACTTCTTCTTTTCATAATCTGGGTTGAGTCTACAATAAGGTAGATGTGAATTCAATCTCCTATATTGCCTCCCGCAATAAGGACATTTTTCAAGTTCTATAGATTTAGACATAACTAAATATAATCCAATAATTATATTTAAATATATAAGATATGTATTAATAAAAAATATGGTTGGAAATTCTTTAGGAACACTCTTTAAAATCATTTCTTTTGGGGAAAGTCATGGGGAAGTAATTGGTGTAATTATAGATGGCTGTCCTGCTGGACTTAAGATAGATATAGATTTAATTCAAAAAGAGTTGAATAGAAGGCGCCCTGGTCAAATAGCTTTATCTACACCTCGTTCTGAAGAAGATAAAGTTAAAATCCTTTCAGGAATATTTAATAATTTTACGACCGGAGCACCTATTTGCTTAATCATTGAAAATAAAGATGTAGATTCTTCTAAATATGAGAAAATTAAGAATATATTGAGACCATCTCATGCAGATTTTTCTAGATTGATGCGATATGGTGAGTTTGCAGATTATCGTGGTGGTGGGCGATTTTCTGGAAGAATAACCGCGGGATTTGTAATGGCGGGAGCCATAGCAAAACAAATATTATCTTTAAATAATATTGAAATTATCGCTTATACTAGAGAAATTGGTGGAATTATTGATGATAAAGATTATGATTTTAAAAAGAAAAAAAATCTTCGTGATAAATCCGAAGTAGGGGTGTTGAATAGTGATAATTCTCAGAAAATCAGTGAATTAATCCTTCAAATGAAAGAGGAAAAGAATTCAGTAGGAGGTATTGTAAAATGTATCGTGGATAATTTTCCTGCCGGAGTAGGTGATCCAATTTTCAATAATCTCCAATCTGATATAAGTAAAGCAATATTTTCAATTCCAGCTGTCAAAGGAATTGAATTTGGAGCTGGTTTTAAAGCCGCAAGAATGAAAGGTTCGGAGCACAATGATCCATGGATAATTAAAGATGGGAAAATAAAAACCTCTAAAAATGATGCAGGTGGAATAATTGGGGGGATATCAACCGGAATGCCTATTGAATTTAATGTATGTTTTAAACCGACAGCATCAATCTCCAAATCGCAAAAGACGATTGATATTAAGCTGATGGAAGAGACAGAACTGATAATCGAAGGAAGGCATGATCCATGCATTGTCCCTCGAGCTATCCCTGTTATAGAGGCTATGACTGCAGTTGTTTTATTGGATCATCTTTTGATGGCTCAAAAAATTCCGCTTGTCCTTGAAGAGAAATAATTATCCATTAAGTGGAAAATTATAAAATTATAAATATAGTTTAAAAATAATTTAAATAAGAAAAAACTATTAACTTTAAACAATGCCGATAGAGGATACTTCATCGCAATTTATTGAATTTTATAAGAAAAAAGCAAGAAATTTAGTTGAAATAGCAATGAATCATTATAAAAATAGAGAATTAAAAAAGTCTTGCGAGTTATTAAGTCAAGCATATACTTTCTATAAGAAAGCTGGTGAATCAGATAATGCAGAGCAAGTGAAAAAAAGGTTCGAAGAAATTAAAGCCGAATTAAAGAGTGGCATATAAAAAAACCTTCAATCTATTTCTATCTTTTTAATTTTAAGCAAAATATCTTCTATATGAGTTCCATACCAATATATCTTATTGCAAGTACGGTTTGAACATCGAAAAAATTCATTTATATGATTATAAGTTCCTTCATTCACTAAATCTTTTACATCTTCTTTATTCTCTATTCTAAATAATGTATGATTACAAACAGAACATCTTGCTTTTTCGGCTTTATACTCAAAATCGTTTTTAAATCTGATTTTAATCTGTTTTAAATATTCATATACATTTTCTCCCTCTAGAAATAAACTATTTGGAGCGACTTTTCTGCTCAATAACTTATCTTTTGTAAGAATTATTCTTTTTTCTCCATTTGCAAATTTAACGAGTTCCTCATCAGGAACGGGAATATTATTACTATTTTCCAAATCTTTAGCGAAAACCGTATCATATCCAAATATCCTTAAAAAGCGAGTTAGCCTACCTAGCATAAGGTCAGTAAGAAATTTCATAGAACTATTATTTTAAACTTTTTTGTGAAAATTTTCTCATTATGGGATATAAATCTGAAATTTTAATTAAAATTATACCTTAAAACAATCATTAATTATAGATTGTAAAAAAGTTGACTATAATGTCCCAAAATTTATGGAATGAAGTCACGAAAACAATTATAAAAGCTGTGTTCTTTATCGAATAGTTCTGCAGAATTCTCAATCAATTGAATATTAGAAGTTTGGATAATTTGATGAGTATATGGAACTCCCAATCTATCCAAAGATCTTAAAAATCGCTTAACATTACCGTGAACCGTCTCAGGAATGATGTCTATTTTAAAAATTTTTAGACCTGTGGTCCAATATCCCTTCCGATTGAAAATAAAAAGCGTGTCCGAATTATTATTTCTAATTCTGAAATTAAAAAGGATTTAAAAAAACCTTTTTTTGATTTTGAAGCATTTACAGAGGCAGTTCTTTCTGCGCTCTTAATTGAAGATAAGTCTAATCTGTTAAAATATTCTGGAAAGAAACAGAATTATTACTAATTAAAAAGACATAAATATTTGTATAATTATAATTATATTAAAAAAAATCGGAAATGAGAAATTAAAGAGATCTAAGATATTCTTGAAAACAAAAACTTTCAATTTATAATTTTATATGGTAGAAGGAGAATAAGGTAAAGTAAAATACAGATCTTTTAATTTTATAGAAAATTTTTGAGTTGCATAATATGGCAGAAGAATGTAAATCATATGAAAAAAAAGCCAGAGATTTAGAAAAGAAAGATCTCACTTCAGCAATTTCAGCATACAAACAAGCTGCCATTTGTTATAATAAATATGGCAAAACTAAAAATTGTAATAGCTGTTTGGAAAAAGCGGCAAAAATTTTAAGAGATAATGCAAAATTAATTGATGAACCAAATAGTGCT
This sequence comes from Promethearchaeota archaeon, assembly GCA_019058135.1. Taxonomy (GTDB): domain Archaea; phylum Asgardarchaeota; class Lokiarchaeia; order Sigyniarchaeales; family SOKP01; genus 6H3-1. The sequence goes on from JAHLWE010000407.1 coordinate 3,313, forward strand.
TTAGACGTATACAAACAATCAGCAAACCTTTATATTCAAATTGGGAAGAAAACAGGGTCTGAAAAGGTTTTGTCTGAAGCTTACAAAAAATTTATAGATTCTAGCAAAAATTTAACAGCAGAAGCTAGAAAGATTGAAGACCCCGAAGTAGCGGAACAAAAATTATCAATTGCTGCAGATTACGCCAAGAAAGGCTATGATGAAGAACTTAGTAATAGTTGTTGGATCGATTGTGCTGAGAAGTTTAGAAAAAAAGCCGCTAGCATTGAAAATCCGAGGGCCGCATTTGAGGTTTATAAGCAGGCTATCCAAAATTATAAAAAAGGTTCTGACGAAGATTCTGTAAATAAAATTCTCATAGAAGCTGGTGAAGTGTTTTATAAAAAAGGAACAGAGATTGAGAAGTCCAAGAAAGACTTAGTGCTGGCAATAGATAATTATGTTCAAGCCAAAATAATTTTTAGAGTTGCTAAAAATGAAGAAAAAATGGAAATTCTCTCAAGTAAAGTAACTGAGTTATGTGAATTTATTGGAATGGATCTAGAATACATTACTATGTTTTTGGAAGCTAAAGATTTAAAAGAAATTACGATCTAAAAGAAATATAAAAACACCTAAAGAAACCCCATATAAAACACATAAAAATAATAGAGCAATAAAATACAATCAGTATATGCCTGTGAGTAATTTTTATATGCTTATTCAAATTTTACTATATCTCCTATTTATTAATATTAGGTATCAGAGTTTTACTATTGAAATAATCAATAAAATGATGGAGATTATTAAATCCATACATTAAATATAAAATGAGTATTTTTAAAGGAAAAAAGTCTTAAATAAAATTCCTTTTTTTTGATTTTTTTTTTCTTGAAGTTTTAATTAAAATCATTTTCTAGCTTTTTTTATTTAAAAATTGAATCACTGTATTAGTGAATATGAATTAAATATCTTTGATTCTAGTCTAAATTTAAACGACAATATAAAAAATCGAGTAATTCACAATTAAATTTTCTAAAGTCATTTGAGACGATTTTAAGAGAGTTGTTTGTATCTTTACCGGAAATAAAAAATATTTCTGTTTCTTCAGCGGAAGGATAAATTATTATCAATTACCCGATAATGAATTTATAGAAGAAGTAGAAAGGAATCATGTGGAGAGTGGAAGTGGAGAATGGTTTTATAATACATATTTAAATGATTTAGAGAAAATAGTAAAGGATGCAATAAATCAACTAATAGGTTCTAATAAACAAAATTTAAAAAATCTTTGAAATTTTTCTATTTATTTCTTCATCACTAAATTTTAGAAAATGTCCAATGGAAACGATTTCCTTAATAGATAATATTGCGAAAATTAATAATGAAAAATGTATTGGATGTGGGGTTTGTGCTCATCATTGTCCTCAAGAAGCAATAAAGTTAGAGTATAATAAAAGAGATGTTTTTATTCCTCCTAAAAAAATTGTAACCAATTAATATTGTAAATTAAAAAAAATAAATCCCTTTTATTTTAAATATGGAGTTTCATTTTCCAAAAAATCAATTTTTTTTGGATTTCATTTATTCCTGCTTCATCTAGATCTCCTGCAATACTATTAAGATCGGCTATACTTCGATTAATCGCATCTAAAACACCTGAGAATCCCTTTATCTTTAAAATAGTATCATGTAGCTTTCCTAACAATATGGAAATTTCAACCGCAGATTTTTTATTAAGAGATTCTTTGATAAAGTTAAAATATTCGGATAGATCTTCATTAGTAGTTATTTCCATCTTTTCAAAATCCATTATTGAGACGGTTTTTTGTTCTTCAATAATCTTTTGTTTAGAAACTAATGGTTCTTCCAAAATTGGTTGAGGAGGCTCTATTTCTTCTTGAACTTTAATCTCTTCTTTACTAGGCTCAGGTGGAAATTCTTTTTTTATCTCTTTTTGAGGTATTTTTGGTTTTTCAAGTGCTTCTTTAGGTTTTTCTGGCTTTTCAATTTTTGGTTTAGTTAATCCCTTAGGGGGACTGTAAAAAACATCTTTTTGAGCTCCAACCCAAGCATCCTCCAAAATTGGTACGAAGATTTTAATATGTTCTTCAATAATACTGCCAATTCCGGCGATTTCAGTTTTCATTTCACCTCGAATCTCCGTTTTCGAGATTACACAAATAACCACTTCTTCATAATCTCTATTTATTGCCCATAAATTCTGTAATCTTCTATGTCTATAAGAAACATTAGTCATTTGATCTAATCCTTGTAAGATTGCCATATGAGCTGAGGACGATGGATTAATATTTGCAGCAATTCTAATATTTACATGTGATCGTATTGCTTTTAATGCATCAATATCTATATCCGTAATCTCAGGGGCTACAATTAATATTCTCATTTTAGCCTTTGAAATTTCTTCGTTGATATGGGCTTTAGCACCTTCAACAGATCGTATAAACCAAATATCCCTCATAGAAAACAAGGTCACTCTTTTAGCCCTATCCCAGAATTCAGCGGTAACCTTTTCATTAATTTCCAACCTTCTGAGAATATCATCTAAAACATCATCTAAGGTTTTCATTACTTGGTTTGTAAATATATTTTTTAAACCAATAAGTGGTGCTGAAATGTTGTCAGTAATTCCAGAGAGTTTATCTTCCGGAATTACGATTTTTTTACTAAAGCTTTTACTCATATCTTCAAAAATTTCATTTATGTTCTCTCCAGAACTTGCCGTTGATTTAG
>JAHLWE010000408.1 GCA_019058135.1 Promethearchaeota archaeon
GCCCCACTCAAACATGCAATAAATGAGGTGAGATTATTTTTATATTTACCAGAGTTCGGGTCTAAAGTTATTGCGTTCCAAATAGTCGGGACTCCTGGGATAAATGTAGCTTTTTCTTTTTTGATAATATTTAATATTTTTGACATTTTTTCTTTTGGTGGTTGTATGAAAAGGATTAATTGGTATCCCATAAAAATTCCTAAATTCATTGCAACTGATAAAGCAAAAAGATGTGCCAGTGGTAAAACGACAACCATTCCGCCTTTACCTGCTGTATCCTCTAATTCAGGTAATTGTTTTATCGCCCATATATATCCTTGTCTTGCATTTACTACAAGATTATAATGAGATAACATCACTCCTTTAGGTAAACCAGTAGTTCCACCAGTATAAATTAAAACACCAATATCCTCCTTTGGATTTATTTTTATTGCGGGCACATTTATTGGAATACCATTTTGTAAAATGTCCTGAAATTTATGACATTTAATATCTCCAATTTGTTCTGGCCAATTTTTCATCCTTGGAACCTTACCCAACATAGTTCCTAGTTTAGCTTTTAATTTTGGCAAATATTCAGCTATTCCTGTAATAATTATGTGTTCTAAATTTTCCATTTTGCTTAAGTCTTTACCATGTAGATGTTCTTCAAATAATACATCAAGAATTATCAATATTTTTCCTTTAGAATCATTTGCTTGATGTAAAATCTCTGTAAAACGATTTAATGGAATTATGGGATTTGCAATAGCACCAAGACGGGCAATTGCGTAAAAACATATTATAAATTGGGGCATATTTGGCAAATCAATAAGTACCACATCACCTTCCTTAACACCTAATTTGGATAGGCCAGTTGCATATTTATCAACTGCCTCATCAAGTTCTTTGTATGTCATTCGGAAACCTTCAAAATATATAGCATTTGAATCAGGATATTTAGTAGATGTCCTTCGTAGAAGTTCTCCTAATGAAATTTCGTCATAATCTACGTGTCTTGGCACTTCCTTTGGCCAATTTTTCATCCAATATTCTTTAATTTCATCACTCATTGTTCATCAAATTTGTTAATAATTAAAATTAATATTAATAATTTTACACAACTTATATTTAAAAATTTAATCAGTTGTTGAACAAATTAATCAAATTGAAAATTAAATCAAACAAATTTTTGACGATATTGGGAATATTGACAGAGAATTTTCATGCATTTTGCAGGAAGATCCCATAAATCAAAGATTGGCATATTTAAAGCAATAAATTCTCTTATCCAAGGGTCAGAATATCCTTGTGGTCCTACATAGAATATAGGAATAGAATACTTACGAGATAATTTCTGAATTGGTTTCAAATAAACTCCTGACATGGAAGTTCCCAATTCCGAAAAAAAGTCCGTATCAAATCCTGATTTTTCCATAACCTCAATAAATTCATCAACACCAAATGCACCGTAAATCATAATACCATCAATTTCTCCAGATTTCATCAGTAATTTTGGAACTTTGATATATAAATTATATTGATTTAAATTAAATGTTAAATCTACAGGATTATTTGGATATGAGATATCAGTTAATACCCTACTTATTTCAGATTGTAATTTATTCGAAAATTCAGGAACTTGTAAGCCATATCTTTCTGTAGATTTTGCCATCATTGCACTGGCACCCCCAGAATCTGAAATAATACCAATTCTATTCCCTTTCGGAAAGATACCATGGGATAACACTCTTAAATAGTGCAAGAAATTTGTTACCGAAGTTGTTGATATAATTCCAGTTTCTTTGAACACAGTTTCATAAATAGTATCGTTACCAGCAATTGATCCCGTGTGACTGCCTATCGCTCTAAATGCTGCTTCAGTCCCACCCGCATAAATTGCAACAATCGGCTTTTTAGGAGTTATTTCTTTTGCTATACTTATAAACTCTTTACCACGCTTTATCTCTTCAATATATAACCCTAACACGTCTGTATGAGGGTCGTTTTTAAAATATTCTAAACAATCCACTATATCAATATTATTTGAATTCCCTAAAGAAATTGATTGACCTATTTTAGTCCCAATGTCTTCAGCATACCAAAATAAATGAGATGCTACAGTACCAGATTGACTGGCTATTGAAATTGTCCCTCTTTCTGGTAATTTATAAACCCAAAATGTATTAAGTTTGTTTTTGTCATTTTCTGGTTGATACCAACCATTATAGACTCCTAAACAATTAGGACCAATAAACCTCATATTATATTTTCCAGCAATTTCATCTATTTGTTGAGAAAACTTCTTCCCCTCGGGACCAATTTCACGAAAACCTCCAGATGTTATTATCAATTGCTTTATGCCCTTTTGACCACATTCTTCCATTACTTCAGGAATATACCTCGTAGGTATTACAATCATTGCCAAATCTGGAATCTCTGGTAAGTCTAATACTGTTTTATATGCTTTAAATCCTAAAACTCTCTCTTCTCTCAGATGAATTGGATAAATATTTCCCTTAAAACCTTCAGAAATAATATTCCATAATTGAAATGAGCCCATCGTCTTAAGTAAATTATTATTCGCACCAAAAAAGCATAAGCTTTTCGGATTTAAAATTGAATACAAAAAATGTTCTTTGGATGGATCTTCAACATTATTTTCAGTCATTTCTGAAAACGGAGTCATTATTATTTCCTTATACAACTAAAATAATTAATATCAAATAAAATTTGCAAGTTTCTCAGAAATTTATATAATCTCGGGGTTTTTATTAAGAACCCTTTTTTCCAATTTAATAACAAACCAGATTAATCGAAGATAAAGATGCAATTTAAGAATATTTTATTTGTTTTATTGAATTTACTATATTATTAATTTAATATGTTTAAAGACTTAAGGATAATTACATGAACGAGAAACTTTCTAATAATGAGATAAAAACACTGCCTTTTATGGACAGTAATCTGGATCTAGAAAAAAGAGTAGAAGATCTTTTAGGAAGATTGACACTGAAAGAAAAATTCACTCTCTGCTCAGGGAAAAGAAGTTTTTATACCAAGCCAATAAAGAGACTTGGAATAAAATCTTTTAAAATGACAGATGGACCTCATGGTATTGGACCTCACAGTTCAAATAATGCAGAATGCACCTATTTCCCTACAGCCATTTGTAGGGCTGCGACCTGGAACCCGGAGTTATCTGAGCAATTCGGAGTGGCTTTAGCTCAAGAAGTAAGAGATATTGGATATCATATGATTCTCGGACCTGGCGTAAATATTCATAGAACTCCACTCTGTGGAAGAACTTTTGAATACCAAACTGAAGATCCCTATCTTAATAAAAAAATGGCAGTTCCCGTTGTAAAAGGTGTTCAGAGTCAGAAAATTGCAGCATGTGTAAAACATTATATATGCAATAATCAAGAATTAAATAGATTCACAGTCAGTTCTGAAGTAAGTGAAAGAGCTCTTCAAGAGATCTATTTTCCTGCTTTTAAAGAAACAGTTCGCGAAGCTGATGTATGGTCCTTTATGGCTTGTTATAATAAAATTAATGGTATTTACGGATGTGAACACAAAAATTTAATAAGAGAAAGGTTAATGGAAGAATGGGGTTTTAGGGGTTTTGTTGTTTCAGATTGGATTGCAACAGCTAAAACAACGAGCACTGAAAGCTGCATAAACGCCGGATTAACTCTCGAGATGCCGTTACAAATAAAATATAAAAAAAAATTGCTAAAACAAGCTCTATTAGAAGGAAAATATACCGAAGAAGCACTTAATGAGAACATAAAAAGATTACTACGTGTAATGTTTCTTGTTGGTCTTTTTGATGATGAAAGTTCAATCCCACCGGGCAGTAGAAATACTCCCGAACATCAAGCTATAGCTCGCAAAATAGCTGAAGAGGGAATTGTCCTTCTAAAAAATAAAGATAATCTGCTTCCTTTGGATATCAACACACTCAAAAAAATTGTAGTAATCGGACCAAATGCAGATAAAAAAATGGGAGAGGGTGGTGGTAGTTCACAGATTCGACCTCCTTATGAAATTACACCTCTTCAGGGACTGAAAAATAAATGTAGAGATAAGGTTGATATAGTAAATCAACATCAGAAGCGGATTTAGTTATTATATTTGCCGGACTTAATCATGAAAAAGGGATGGATAGTGAACATTCTGATAGGGATTCATTTGATCTTCTTTCAGAACAAATTGAATTAATAAACAAAACTGTACAGGAAAATCCCAAAACAATAGTTGTTCTCATTAGTGGCAGCCCTGTTAATATGGTTGATTGGATTGAAAATGTGCCTACAGTTATTGAGGCTTGGTATGCAGGGCAGGAAGCAGGAAACGCTATTGCAGATATTCTTTTTGGAGATGTTAATCCGTCAGGGAAATTACCGATAACATTTCCTAAGAAATTATCTGATTCTCCAGCGCATGTCTCAACAAGAACTTATCCCGGTAATGAAAAAGTTTATTATGATGAAGGTATTTTTGTTGGATATCGTCATTTTGATACGAAAGATATTAAACCTCTCTTTCCTTTTGGTTATGGTTTGTCTTATACCACTTTCGCATACGATAATCTAAAAATCAATAAGAAAGCGGTAATGGGAGATGAAAAATTCACAGTCTCAGTTGATATAACTAACACAAGTGATTATACCGGAGCAGAGGTTGTTCAACTCTATATTCAAGATGTTGAGTGCAGTGTAGAAAGACCTCTTAAAGAATTAAAAGGTTTTAAGAAAATTAAACTGAAACCAGGTGAAAAAAAGACCGTCATATTTGAACTGGATAAAAGAGATCTTTCATTTTATGATGAAAAAACTTCCTGTTGGAAAGCAGAGAAGGGAATATTCAATATTCTCGTTGGAAGTTCATCGAAAGATACCCATCAAAAAGAAGAAATTGAATATATAGATTAAATAAAACCCTAAATTTAGGTGAAAAATAATATGGATAAAGATTTGTCTAAAGAAGATATTGCAAAACTACCTTTTATGGATAGTAACATGGATCTGGAAAAAAGAGTAGAAGATCTCTTAGGACGATTAACTTTAGAAGAAAAATTCAAAATATGTTCTGGAACAAGACTTTTTTTTACTAAAAAAATAAAAAGATTAAATCTCCAAAAATTCAAAATGACTGATGGCCCACATGGTGTCGGAGCTTTAGGAACATTCTTTATAAAAAAAACTACTTACTTCCCTACTGCCATTTGTAGAACTGCTACTTGGAACCCAGAGTTATCTGAGCAATTCGGAGTAGCCATAGCGCAGGAAGTAAGAGATGTCGGATATCATATGCTCCTTGCTCCAGGTATAAATATAGATCGAACTCCGCTCAATGGAAGAACTTTTGAATACCAAACAGAAGATCCTTGTTTAAATATAAAAATGGCCGTTCCTGTTGTTAAAGGAATTCAAAGTCAGAGAATTGCGGCATGTGTGAAACATTATGTATGTAATAATCAAGAACTAAACAGATTTAAAGTCAGTGCTGAAGTAAGTGAAAGAGCGCTTCAAGAGATATATCTCCCCGCATTTGAGGCTGTTGTTCGGGAAGCGGATGTATGGTCTATTATGGCTTGCTACAATAAAGTTAATGGTATATTTGGCTGTGAAAATAAAAACCTAATAAAAGAAAGGTTAATGGAAGAATGGGGTTTTAGGGGTTTTGTAGTGAGTGACTGGTTCGCAACTAGACATATTTTAAAAACTGAAACCTGTATAAACGCTGGGATGACACTCGAAATGCCACACCCC
>JAHLWE010000409.1 GCA_019058135.1 Promethearchaeota archaeon
AAAAACCTTTATTGATAAGGATAAGGAAAAAAAATTAAAAGAATTAAAAAAAGAATAGGTAAGTGTAAATCTCTTTTTTATCTCTTATTTTCTTTGTAAGATTTAAACCAAATAAGTAATTTAAAAATACATAATATTTTAAATTCTCAAATTCAAAATCTTTAACTGTTTATAAATTCTTAATGCATTATTGAAATATTTGAGAAATTATATATGTTGCTTGGTTAATGTCGTTAGTGGGATAGCTATTGCTAAGGACTGAATTAAAAAGCTCATGATCTTCAATATTGAAATATTTATATCCAAATTTATTCCATTTTGCATCATTTTTAAGAGGAGTGATGATTGCAAGTTGATTTTGAAGTAAATTCATGAACAATAAATTTGAAATTTTATTTGGTGATGTTTTAGATACCGTTTTCAACAATGCTTCATTATTATAATTTTCAAAAGATTCTTTAAATTGGAAGCAAAGCTTAGAGATGTCAATTATGTTATCAGATAATAGTTTGGCGATTATTTTTGTACCAATGTTTAATGGTATGTTATCTTGAGGGGGACCTTGACCTAATTGGATATTTGGTATAAGAGTCGATTTAACCATTACATTATTTTTCTCTATTTGAGGTAAATTATATTCTGGTAGAAGTTTAATAAGGTTCAATCCCAGAATATTTTCAACATCATTTAAGGTTCCGCCAGAATCAAAAAATTGTTTATTGATAATATAAATTATTAATTTCTCAGCGTGGACATCCCCAAAATATGGATAATCAGAGCCATAAAGTAAAAATTCAGACCATTTTTTTCCTGTGATTTTTTCTTTATTGTTTTTAATATACCAATTTCTAAAACTTGCAAAGAAATTTCCCGCTCCTGAACCATGAAGCATTGATAATTCTCCAACTGTATTTGGTTGTATTATTGCATCATATACTTCATAATCATCAACGTTCCCTTGCGCACAATGACCAATTATTACTTTAAAATGAGGTAACAATTCTGGATTTGATTTTTGAATTATACTTCGTGTATTATCTATAAGATCTTGAATATCAAGAATTGTTTTCCGCCCTCTAGTATCAAAAAGAGTAGGCATTGAATGTTTCGCAGCTTCAATTAAAACATTAATCGGCTTTTGTGTATTTACATGATCAATCCAACCTTCAGATCGAGGATGCAATTTTAAACCTCTTAGACCTAAAACTTCATTACCATATTTAACTTCATTTACAGTTTTTTCTCCTTCCATGGGATCAACGCGACAATACCCTATCAGTTTAAATGAAAATGGAAAACGTGTTGTGAATCTTGATATATTAATATTACTTGCGCGATATAAGGCTTCTGGTTGTTTATTTCTAAAAGTATCCTGAAAGGGAAAAACTACAGCTTGGTCAATAAATGTAGCATAGCTTATTTTTTCATTTATATCTGAAAAATTTCCATTTAACGTTTGTAAATTTTCAAAAATTTTTGTAATGAATGGTATAGGTGTAAAATCGAAAGTTAATTTTACTGATTCACCATCCATTTTAGTTTGAAAAGATTTTTCTCCAGTTTTAATCCATTCTTTAATTAATTTTGTTTGTACATTAACCCAGAAATCAAAAGTTCCGGAACCAGGAGCAAGAGGATTCATCATTGTAGCGCCATCTACATCTTCGCCAAGATGTGAATGTGCATCAATAACAAATAAGTTTTTTATGTGTGTTCTTTTTGTGCTTTCAATTTTAACAGTTAACATTTTTAAAGATACCTAATATTTATTCTCTCATTTCTTTCGGTAGAATTAAAGTACCCGTCAGGGGTTGATTTAGTGGGTCTTGGCAATAAACAATAGTAAAATAAATTAAATCTTCAAGAACATCTGGAAATTGGTCATTATCTATTTTATACTGGAAAAGACTTAATTGATATTCTGCTTCGGTTATTGGGGGTTCAGCATATGAAACATTTCCAAAAACTGATTGTAAGAGTGGCTTTAAAAAAGGAGAATATAAAAAACCCAATTCTTCCAATTCCGGTTTAAGATATATGAACATCCTTTGAACTGCTTGAAACATATAGCGATTAGGATTATCATCAGGTCCAAGATATGCTTCAGCAAATTCAGGATCATATTCTACTAGTGTTTCTTTTGTTAGATTTATTGGTTTAAATAGGGCGATTAACCCTCTGTTAATTACGCTCGCACGATTAAAGGCAAGTGTTTCAGAACCTGCATCTGGAACCCATTGTTTGTTTTGATACAATTTTCTAGCTTTATAACATAGTGCTTGAACAAGTAATCCTAATCCAATTCTTCGACAAATTGAAATCTGTGCATCCATTGCTCTTATTTCAATAGTTCCCCAATCAGTAAATGGAAAAATATCTTGAAATCGTCCATCTTCTCTACTAGCTTTATTAACTACTTGTAAAAAGTAATTAAGCCCATTTTCACCACCTTCACTAAGATAAGGCAAAAAAAAATTGGGATCGCTACTAGACAACATAGTTAAATTATATTTTAATCTTAAAGAACGAACACAGTTAGGAGCAGTTATTCTATTATTGATTATTTTGATAATATCTGTAGGCCTATTATTAATAATAGGGGAATTAGTTGATAATGCAATAAGATGAGGTATGAAATTTCTTATCATACAATAAGCTTGCATTTTTTCTAATTCGGAACTAAAATCACCTAAATGATGATGATCTGCTTGCGATAAACCTCTTTGATACTCTTTTGATGTAGGATTTATAGCAGAAGCTACTATATGCAAATCTCTGGGAAGTGTTTTTTTTGCCAATAAAAATAATGTTGAGGACCAGTAAGCTAATTCTTCGACGTATTCACAGGGGGGAGTGACTAATTCTAAAATATAAGTAATGGCAGTGACATTTCCATCTCTTCCAAAACTATCAATATTTAATTCGGTTCCTTGAAGATTATATGAAATATTCATTACATACCCTTTTTCGATATCATCCTTTCCAAAGGGAGCTTGCATGATTTTCCCTCGAATATAATCAGGCATTGGTAAAAAATCCTCTCGCCCCTGATAGATAATCTCATTCATTATTTTTATAGATTCTTTAACAATTTCTTTCATTCTAAAAACCATTTCATCACCAGGAGGATAATTCCCATCATCATCACAGATTATAAGCTCCATCTCTATCCCATGCGTAAAAGGGAGTGGCGTCCAATTACTTATATCTGCAAGCATTTCACCCCATGGGATCTCTGGAAGAATAACTTCTTGATAATCAGTTCCAACAGATAATTTATCTTTTTTTTCAACTTTAGAGCCAAATGTTGCACGTTTAACTTTAGAAATGCTTTTTGCATCAACATGCTTTTTTCCTTTTTTAAAATCTGAGAAAGATGCTATATTGGCTTGAAATAGAGGATTTGAGTCAGAAATATCTCTTTTTTCTGCCCTTCCACTAAGAGCTGAAAATAACCCAGCACTTGAGGGTCCTTCATCTTCTTTCTTTTTCTTTTTCTCTTTTTTCCCTTTTACCATTTTTTTATTACACCTTTATAGCAATGCCTTAAGAAAGTCCTTAAATAAAATATAATTGTTTAATATTTCATAAGATAATACTAAATTGATAATTTTAAAATTGTTGTTAGTAAATATGGATTTTAAAATTTTTGGGATATCCCCACCTTTAAAAACTCCATTATCGAGAATAAAACTTATTTTATTTCCCAATTTACTGTTTATTTTTGATTGAATCGAATTATTTATCGCGGGATCAGACTCTATAATAATTGTGGGTGCATTTAAATACGGAATGAAATCCAAATTAAAAAGATAAATATCATTATTCAATTGTGAAAAATTTGATTTGAAAAAATGTTCAATTGTTTTTTTTATTATGATAGAATCACTTTCATTATGCTTTCCTTTTACGGGTAATGTGTAATATGCAAATGGATTACTGTTTTCTTTCTTTAATTCATTATAAATCCTATCTAAAAAGGGAAATGTATTAAATGAATACCCAAATAGACAAAATACTAATATTTTAAAATTAAAATTTTTAGATAATATATTCTCACTTATATTACCATCCATATTTGCAAAATTTGGTAATTCCCCAAAAACAGTTGAAGAATATGTATTTATCAAGAAATATTGATTAATTACAATGAAGGAATCAATTCTTGTGCGTGTTTCATCAACCATTTTATAGATTATATCAAATAGGACCTCTTTGATTTTTTTTCTCAATTTTTTTTCTTTAAGTGAGTTTATGTAAGCATCAGCAGATTTTGGAGAATCCAATTCAGCAATAGCATGAATAGAATTTATAAATAGATGAAAATTAAAATTATTAAACTTATTTTTTGCTAAATTAACGGATTTTTCAGAAAGAAGTGTTTTTAAAATGGTTTGTATAAGTTCCAATACTTTTAATTTGTTATTTTGTGCCAGTAATGCAGAACAAATTTCAAATAAAACTAATATCCTTAAAGTTAAATCTTCAATAAGATTTGATAATTTTATAGCTAATAAAGGTTCTTCCTTTACGCATTTGAATAATATTTCTGATAATAATGTTTCTTTTAATTTAGAGTCATCAATTAGTAATGCAATTTGACTTGCTTGTTCAGCATCAGTTGAACTTATATCTAATGCAATATTTTTAAGCAAATTATCTTTTTTTTTCTTATCAGGAATCACACCAGCATAATCAACGGCTTCTTTAACATTAATAAATGCATATGCTCTAACCAAATCAGAGTATAAATTCCATCGCTCATTAACATCTGATAATCTTTCAATTATTTTAAATGATTTTACAAGTTCCTTTTTCGTAAAGTAGGCTTTTGCTATTTTTTTTATTAGGATATTTTTTTGTTCAGCAGGACAAAATGGAGAGGATGGTTCTTCACTATATTCTGATGCAACAGGGGGGTCATCGGGTAGATCCAATTTATTAAGAGCTTCTTGAATTTCAATATCGCTCATATTTACTACGAATTCATCTTTAAAAAAAAGATCCTCCATGTCTGATGAAGTAATGTATTCTTTACCAAAAATCTCATTAATTTTACTTATTGACACAATCTCTCTTATTTTTTGAACTTTAACGGTGTATTGAACAGTTTTCAGATGAGTTATATTAAATGTTATTTTTCCTTGTCCATCAATTTTAGGGCGTAAATTTATTTTAAACTGCTGAGTTTCATTCCCCTTAAACTGTAAACCTTTAGCAAACTCTTCGGATTGTATAATTTCTAAATTCTCTCCACTAATAATTAATTTATAAAGTTCTGAATTTGCAGAATTATTTGTAATTTGAAAATTCAACTGAAAATCTTGATTAGGAATTAAAATTTTCTGAGGAAAATTTATAAAATCCAATCTTGCTATATTTTGAGATTGTGACATATTGACCTTTTAATCCTTAGCGCTTTATAATAATAAATTCCTTTTCATTTAAGTTTTTAACTTTTATTTTTAATAAATACTTTTTTTGGATTACAATTTTGAAACATTTTTGAGATTATAATAATAATATTCAAGATTAAATTTTATTTTTTGGTAATTAGCAATTATTTTAAAATTTAAAAGTAAAACCTTCTTTTATAGGAACTAGACCAACAAAATTATTAGTAAATCAACTAGTATGAATAGATAATTTTTCTTCTAAAATTAATTTAGATCTTACCAATTTCTCAAATTTAACATATAATAGAATGAGACGTGGTTTTATTGGATTAATTGGTATTCCAGTTTTTTTTTAATAATAATAATTCTTCCCTTTGATCCAGCAAATGTTTTAAAGTAATTGTGTCATCTTCTGTTTCCTCTATAATCCCATCCTTCGCATCGTGCAAAAACTTAGTTGGTAAATTATAATTCCATTTCTGCAAAATTTTTTCAACCTCATCGTATAAATATTTCATTTTTAAATCAACGAGTTCTTCTAAGAGTTCTTTTTTCACGGGAATTGTTGTCATTTCTACTTCACTAAAAAACTATATAGAATTATATAAATATTTTGTTATATTATTTTATTGAATTATTAGTAGATTTCCTTTAATTGTTTCTATTGCCCAACTAATATCCTTTTTTGATGCATGTCCAATAGTATCACTATGTTTTTAAATAATTATTTACTTTTGTTTAATTGCTTCATTTTTTCCAATGCATTATTAATAACATCATCAATAGATTTTCGTTTATTAAAATCATTGGTATTAAGTATTTCTTTAGTTAAATTCGCTATATTTTTTAATTCTTCATTTTCAAATATAGGAATTTTTATATTTGACATAATTCTCTGGGTAAACGCAATTCTATAACCTCTTTTCGCTCCGTGAGATAAATAATACTGTCGAAAAAAAACACTATTCAAATATCCTAATAAAAAGTATGGATCTATATTAAAAGGAATAATCACTAACACATCACCTGAAGGATAAACTTTCATATCACTAAAACTAAATCTATTTACTTTACTTCGATCCAATGTTGGGACAAAAATTTTTGGCAATTCCATATATTTATCTAAAGTCATTTTGTTTCTCAAGGCTTGCCAATGAAACCATTTTTTATGATTCGGCATATATCTAGTGGACATTTGTTCTTTAAATTCAACCATCTTTTTATAGATATTTGGATAATTTTTACTTAGATATATTTCATCTTTTATTTTTTCATCCATCAGAATATTTTTCTCAAAACCTTCGACCCTAAAACCTTTACAATTCATAGCTTTAATAAAATTAAAAATTAAGTTCTTTTCTCTTTTATTATAATATTTATCTTCATTTACTTTAATCCTAAACGCCTTATCAAAACCAGAAACTAATCCAACTCCAACAAAGGCAAGATCTTTTAATTTCTTATATTCTGGAATATCAATTGAAGGATATGAGGACCAGATTTCTCTATAATTACCAAAATTTAGTTTAGTGTAGTAGAAAAAAAGTTCATTCTCCTTTTTTTCTTTGAGAGATTCAATAAATTTCTTAAAAATATTTTCTGGTCTTGCTTTCCTATGTTTTATTCGAAATACTTCAATATTTTTATAACTTCTATTTTCTGTTTTAACAAATTTAAAAATAATAGTTTCGGGGTGTTCCCCCTCAAATAGTCTAACTTCGTCAAGATCAATTAAAATTTCAAAATAACCATTTTCCAAAATTTTTTTTCTAACAATTTCTGCATGAGTATTATAAAAGAATTGATAAGGAACTATATAGATTAATTCTCCATTTTCTCTGAGTAATTCAATTGATTTAATAATAAAGGCATAATAAATATCGGATTCTCCAGTTTTTGTTAAAGAAAAAATTTCTTTTTGAATTTTCTTTGGTAATGAATTATAATGTGAATAAGGGGGATTTCCAATAATCACATTATACTTTTTAGGACTTTTCCAAATTAAAAAATCATCATTATATAACTCAATATCCTCAGAATATAACTTAAGATAATCACATAAACCCGGATCTATTTCAATTCCATCAATGTTAGTAAAGCCAGATGATATTAAATTTTTTAAAAAAATGCCTTTACCGCAACCACTATCCAAGATATGACAATTCTTAGGTTGATTGATTAATGTTACCATTAATTGAGATATTTCAGGAGGAGTTTCAACAAAAGAAATAAACTGATTGACGTTAGACATAGGGTTCTTTTTTGACATGTGACTCCTCTAGTTATATATTTAAAAAAGAGAATTATAAGAAATTTATTTTAAAATTACTACCTTAATATTAGCTAATACATGGGGTTCTAATATAATTTCCAATTGATTTGTTTCGACTTGAAGAATTTCTACTTTTATTCTATTAGTTGGCTGTTCTTCTAAAAGATTTAGAATTTCAATATTTTTAATATTATTATAAAAACTAAGTTTTGCTTTTTCAGTATTGTTTGATATATTTATAAGTCGAACTATTAAATAATCTCCACCTTCAGCCTTTTTTAAGGCAGATAAGTGCACATTGGGGTTGTCAATTTTTAGAAAGCTAAAGCTTAATGGAAGATTTTTTGGTTTATGTTGTGATTCCAATTTTAAAAAAGTCATTCCTAAGAAAAGGATTTTATTTAATGCACGATACATTGAATTTACACTTGAAGGAAGAAATGAAATTAAGGGACAATTGAATTCTTTACCATAAATGTGTATTTTTGAATTTATCCAATCACCTAAACCTTCTTGGATTATAAGTGAAAATTCAAAAGTATGATTGCCTAAACATTGAGCTTCCGGAGTTTTTAGGTCGGGACCTGCATTCGATGCACGAGTAGCTAAATCTGCTCTTGATAGCCATTCAACGCACCTTAATAATGTGATTGCAAGAGTTATTGTTCCATCTTCATTCTGTATTGCCTCATATTCGGATAAACCCTTGTTTAAAACTGCGAAACATATCTTATCATCACTGACAGCACCAAAATCCTTCTCATGATTAGTTCCAAGTGCCTTTTGTGCCCATTTCTCATCATTAGGCAACTCCACATTTCTTGGACCCACATAAAAGTGTCCATCTGCATGAACTACCTTACTCTTTATGCCTGTGGGAAAGAGAACTCGTAATCGATGATCTTTACTATTATTAGAATACTCTACCTTGAAATCAATTCTTTTTTTATTTTCATAAAGAGTTATATATAGAAACAATTGATTGTTAATTAATTCCTTGGCTCGTTTGGAACGATCTTTAGATAATGAAACTGGAAGATTGAAAATGTATTCAATTTTACCTGTAATTTGGGTGGATCCTTTTACAACAAGATTATATTTCCAACCCTTAAAATCAGTTGATAATATTCGTCTATCTCCAATGCCACTTTTTGGCCATGAATAATCATATTCATCACCCCAATCTCCAATATCTTCGAAGATACATATATTTTTATATTTTTTACCACTTTCTTTATCTAATACATTTAATGCTCCATCTTCATTGATGTTGATTTTAAAATATGTGTTTTTTAATACATCCTTTTCTGCTTTTAAGAGTAAATTTCCTTGATTGCTTAGATCTTTTGGATTTTCCCCCATAACAAAATAATAAACTTTATAGCCTAATGCCGGGACATCTGCTAAAAATGTGAAATGATAAGTACTATTATGTTCTTCTGTATACCTTGGTTGTTCATCAATCAAAAAGTTCTGAGTAGGAATTTCTTCTCCGTTATTGTCGACTAATCTTACGGGATCTGGATATTTTTCTGACTTTTCCTTTTTTGGAATTATTAAATCAAAGAATGTAACATCCTTTCGATCCCACGGAAGAGGATTAAGAATAAATAGAGCAATTTTTTTACCTTCAGTTTTGTCCAACTTTACTTGTTTAACAATTTCTAAAAAGGAATCCTTTAATATTTCCTTTCCAATTTGCTCCGCCCATTGAAATCTTGTTTTCATTTCTTGATGAACTTCATCAATGCTACATCCACAAATACTATCATGTGGATGATTTTTCATCAACCATGTCCATCCTGTCCATAAATAATCCTTTGGATATTCAAAAGAACTGGTATTATCTAACGTC
>JAHLWE010000410.1 GCA_019058135.1 Promethearchaeota archaeon
ATTAAGAATAATAGGAGAAATTTTGATGTTAAGCTTAGAAATTTCATTCAAATTTTAAATGAAAAATGTGTTTCCAAAATTATTTAAATTAATAATAATTAGAAATTACAAAACTTAAGATTAACTATAAAGCGAGCAAAAAAATTCCATTCTTTTGAATATGAATTTGCAAATATAAAATATGCTGACCATATATCTATAATTTTTAGTATTGCAAGTATAAAAATTAAAAAATAATTAATATTGCATTTTTTCATAATTCTTTCTCACTCATTTTTAATTTAAAAGGCGGGATTCCTGCTACACAAAGAGGGGGGAGGAGTAGGGCGAAATAGTGCAGATTTGATTCCACACCAACCAAAAGACAAAAATGTATAGTAACAGGAATCTTTTTTTTATTTGTCTTGGAATTAATTCATTTTTCTTTTTTGATTTCCTATGTTTATATATTCCGATTATTGCAACAACACCTATAATCGAAAGAATAACAATTACAATTATAAGACCCGTAAGATCGGGTTCATAAGTCCAAATTAATTGTGGAGCTTTTTGTTGTGCCAACCCATAACCTTCTCTGAAATCTATACAAGCATATCCCTCTTGATACTCATTAGAAGCATTAAGACATATAGAAATTCCATTTCCTTTTATGTAATCAGTAACATCAAATTTATAAAATCCTTTTTCAACTACTGTAAAAGTTGTAATTATCTCCCCATATTCAGGTTTATTTTCCCAAGTTATATGACGTTCATGCCAATTATCATTTATTAAACTTACAGTTGCATCAAAAGTCTCTGAAATGATAAACAAATATATTGAAATCTCTGCTTTTGTCCAACCCACTGGGTTGTCTAAAAAATTAAAATATAAATATACTTCATACCTTTCTAAATAACCTATTCCAAATACTAAGTTTGTTCTTTTATCATAATTGAATGTTGAGGAACATGAACTCACACTACTATCTTTCTCTGCAATTGACGATATTGTCGTTGGTTGGATTAAAAAGATTACTCCAAATATTGAACTCATCGCTAAAATCAGAAATATTAAACCATATACCATATATTCTTTTTTATTTCTCATTTTTTATCAAAATTTTTTATTTAAATTTATTTTTTTATTATCTTTTAAATTATTTGCATTCATTTAACTTCAGAATTTTCCCTTTCTTATTCATTCAATACATTTTCGCAGATTTCTAAGGCTTTTTTGAAATTTATATCGCTCTCATCAATTGAATTAGAACCAATCTCACCATAGTTAATATATTTACCTTTGATTTTATCTAAAATCTGAAAATAGATTTTATGCTTATATTGTGTTTCTCCCTCAATTCTTTCAATTGTTTTTTTGGTTAATTCTTTAAAATCCGTAGCAATATAAAATTCTTGAAATATCTTTTCAATTACTGCTTTTAAAGTTCTCTTAATATCATTTGAGGGATTATACATAATTTTATTCATATTTTGTCCTACAAATAATAATATTGTCGGAATGCAAATTTAACTTTTTAGGTTTAGAAAAAAAAAAAATTTAATTAATTATTTAATAATTTTATTTTCCTGTTTTTTGTCGGCTTTTAAGAATTAGAATTACTCCAATAATTGCTAAAATAATTCCACCATAAAAAAATCCCATCATTACAAAATAATACCAAAGATATAAAAATGGGTCTGCAAGTTCTCCAGTAACTGGTATAAAGGATATGATTATGAATACAATTCCAATTATTGTAAGTAATATACCAATTTTTTTCCTTTCCATTTTTAATTTACCTTATTATTTAATTTTTTATTTTTATATTTAGCGTATAACTATATCCTCTCAATTGTATTTAATACTATCTTTATATGCCCAAAAGACTCTTAGATAAACATTTTCGTATTAATTTAAGTATATTTAAATATGCCAGAAAAATATGCTTAAAGTTTAATAATAAAATGATTAAAAAATTCACAAAAAAAGATACTCTTTTAATTCAGGCTTTAACTCAGATATACTAAAAGCATCATTCCATACTGGAACATCTTTCATAACTTCTCCGAATTTATCTAAATATTGTTTAGAGAATTGTATGACAAAAAAATTTTCCCAAACATAAGATTGCTCTATAAAATCTGTATTTCGCACCAAATCTCGAACATTTTCCTTCTCTATTTCATTCCTATCATACCTTAATCTCACGACTTTAATTTTTTTTCACCTCTTATCCTATATTTATCCATTTACTCCTTTTTAGGAGAAATAAAATCTCCATCTATTACAATATTTAGCTTATCATTATTTTTAATAATCAACTTCAATAAATTAGACCTGTTTAAACCAACAAGCTCGCCCAAATCATCAATCTTCATCCGTTTTATCCCCTTTAAAATTTCCTTGACCTCATTTAAAATTTTTATTATATTATCCGCTTTTTTCTCTACGAGTGCCCACTGTAATTCATGTCGTATCCCAACTACATCTATTCCATAAACATTTTTTAACTCTTCCATATGTTCATTGATCCAATCTTTAACGATATCATTAATAACGCCTGAATGACTCTTACCAAAAACACCAACTAAATTTTCAACTATCTTTGCATAAAAGGACTCTAATGTGGCATAAATTCGTATGGTTTCAGTTTTTATTGGTTCTGGCATTTTTTTAAACCTAATACTTTTTTTTATTTTTCTTATATATTTTTTTTTCTCCGACAAAATTATAAAAAAAGAATTTATATTTAAATGTTTCTAAAATGTCACCTAAATGTCACTTTTATGATCATATTTAAATATTATAAGTGTGATATATGGATCGTACAAAAATATTTATATCAGAAATAAATTTTGTTAGAGGTTGTGTGGTTGGATGTTGGAATTAATTAATACAAAAGAGAGAGTAATTGTGGAGATAATTAATAAAGGACAATCGCATCTTGAAGATCTTGGAGTTCCGAAAAAAATCTCAGTTTATACATCTTCAATTATGTTTCGATATTTACAGAAAGGAAAAATTCCTCAGAATATTTTGAATTATTTTGTTGCTGCTTTATATATTGCCCAGCGTCATCCCTTATCTTTCCCAATGCACAAAAAAAAATCGAAGTTTTGTGGTTTATATATAATCGAAGAGGGTTCTTTAGATTATTGCGTTAATGAGATAATCAGGACATTGGGTTTTAGAAAGATTTTAGATGATAGAAATTATCCATATTTTTTGGACCCACTCGATTTGGGTTTGAAAATTATTAAAAATATTGTTGAAAAGGAGTGTCAGGAGGCATTGATGCAATTTTTTTACTGTAGTATTCCTATAGATGCACAGCTTTTAAGTGAAAAACTAACTACTATGACAATTTTTGAGATGCAGATTTTTCATGATGAATTATTTCGGCAGATTTATGAGATTATTTATGAACTTGTATCAAGTGAGTTAAAGGAGTATAATAATTACGTAAAAGTACAAAAGGAAGTTTTTATTTAACCCTTTTTTTCTTTATAATAAAAATTTTTATTTTAAAAATATTATTACAAATTTTTTTTAGAAATTTTACTTCTATTCTCCTGGAAACTTCCGTTTCTTTCTTAATAATTAAAAAACTTGATCTAACTTGTTCTGAATATTATATTCCTTTAATGATGATATAAAACTATCTTTATCTATTAAATCAATAGTAATAATTCTCTTTTTTGGTAAATCCCAGTAGTTATTTATTAATTTGTTTATTTCATTCTTTCCTGGAAATCCTTTTAATGAAACAAAAATTAACTGAAAAAAAGGTTCATTAAGAGATCTGGCAACACCGTGTTTTCTTTCCTGCTTAGCAATAAGCTTTCAATTTCTGTAGAAATTAATTGGAAGAATATTAAAAACCTTTCCTTTAGCGTTGTTATAGAAGATTATGATATATTGAATCCTGAATGTCCTACATATGGGTAGTATTTATTTGATTAAAAATTAGTAAAGTTCGAGGAGAAAATTAATGGATAAAATAAGAATAAAGGGAAAAATAAATAACATAATTAAAGGAATACCCGCTATAGTTTTTAGTTTAATGACGACTGTTGTTATTCCGATCTTGATATTAATATATATTTCTGACCTTAATCTCGGAACAAATGTTCATGTTGAGGATTATTTATTTAGATTAGAGCAAATTCCATTTCACGGAATAATTGCAGGTATTTTTCTGACCAGTATTGTTATTTTTATATATCTTCAAAGAATTTATTCTGTAAGTAGATTAATTTTTTCGGTAATTTCAGAAATTTTATATTGTTATTACATTGTTATTTGGGCGGGAACGGGGTTATTGAATTTCAGTATCGGAACCGTCACCATTGCTATAGATTTATCATTTTTATATTTAATTTTTATAATTTTTTCAATTTTGGCAAGAATTAGAAATTTTTATAATTTTTTCAATTATTACATTTATTATGTTTTCACCTTCTTATCCTAGCCAATAACAATTTTATTTACAATTGTTAATATTGAGCATCCCAGTTAATGGTCTCTTTATCGTTTTCTTGATTATTTGTATCTATACCATAAGAAATTGCAGATATAAAAAATAAAATTATGGCAGAGATATAACTATTAAAAATGATGAGAGGAAATTCTCCAAAAACATCTGTATATAGTTCTCCTTATGTGAAACAACTTTCTTTTAGGAAATTTAATTCCTTTATCATGGGAAAATCGAAAAGATTCTCTGCTAAGGAAATAGATCAAATTGGAAGATTGAATAAGTTTAAAATGTGGAAAATTAGAAATTTTTTTAATTGTTTTAAAAGTTATTTTTCACTAAATATTTTTTTATAAGATTTTTTCACAAAATAAGCCTCTCATATAAATTCAGGATAATTATAGAAATAATTAAAATAACGAATACTATATTAAT
>JAHLWE010000411.1 GCA_019058135.1 Promethearchaeota archaeon
CCAATAATCCTTTGTATTGCTGGAGATTTGGGTTTAAAGAATTGCTCAGACAAAATAATAGTGGCTTAATAATATAATTTTTAATATATATTTAGATTATTTATCAAAATATAATTATTTTTATTAAAAGGTTGGTAGTTGATACCGTTTTATGTTTAAAATAAAATTAGAAAATAGTAAAATTTTAAGAGGAATTATAGAGGCTTTAGCATCAATTATAGATGAAACTGAATTTATAATTACTACTAAGGAATTATCAATTAGAGCTATGGATCCATCTAGAATATGTCTTCTCCAATTGTCAATGACTAAACAAGATTTCGATGAGTATGAATGCGATAAAGATACCAAAATTGGTCTAAATCTTGAAGATCTCGATAAAATATTAAAAAGAAGCTCTGCAGGTGATTCTGTTGAGTTAATTTTCGAACCTGATACTCAAAAATTAAAAATTAAAATGAAACAACGTGATAGCACAAAAGTTAGAACCTTTAGTCTTGCATTGTTAGATATAGAGATGGAAGATATTCCGATGGAAAATCTTTTAAAATTAGAATATAATGCAGATTGGTCAATGGATCCTGTATTTTTTGTAGAAGCAATAAAAGATGCTGAAATTTATTCAGAAATTCTAACTATAAAAGCAGAGGAAGATAGAGGCTTATTATTTAGTTCTGTTGGACAAATTGGAGAAATGGAATATGAATTAGCTCTCGATGATCTATTGGAAAGAAATATTAAGGCAATAAGTAAAGGTTCTTATTCACTTCAATTTTTAAAGAGCATTCTTAAAATTGAAAATATTACTGAAAAATTAACGATTTCGTTGAAGGACGATCATCCATTAAAATTAATCTTTAATATTCTCGAAGGAGGTACAATTAGTTATTTTCTGGCACCGAGGGTAGAAGAAGTTGAATTTGAAGAAGAAGATTTAGAAGAATACTAAAATTTAATCGTTGATTCATATCGTTTTTTTATTTATTACTAATTTCTCATTCTTACAAATTTTATTAATTTTTTTAGTTTATTATTCATAATAAGAAAAAATCTGCGCACTATAATTATGAGTTCTGATGAAAATATCTTAACATCGAAACCAGAATTATTATATAGATTCCCATGGTTATCTTTTACTAAAGTAAAATTCAAAGAGATTGGAAAAAAAAACCCCGATGAATTTGTTGAGTGGCTATACAAAAAGTATTGGGACAAAAATAAAGTTAATATTGATAAGAAAATCGAATCAATTTTTGAAGATGCTATAAATAATTTAGAGATAATTCGAGATTTTAATCCTAAAGACGAAGAATTGAATATTTACATTTATTGGATGTTAAAAATTATTTTATTCCTTCTAAATAATCCTAATATAACAAATAGAATCGCCAATCTATATTCGAAAAATGCATTAAAACAGTTAGAACTACTTAGAGATGAAAAAATGGAAGATCTATACTGGATTTGTAGTGATTTGGGTCTTGACGTTCAATATTATGAAGATCCAATTAAAATAAATGCTGTTGAAAAGACAAATCTAAGCGTGCATTTTATTGATTTCATAAAAATGGGAATCAATCTCAGGGATGATTATAGAAAACTTGTAAATAATTCACTTTCTCACGGATATGTATTTATTTCAAAGAATCGATTGATTAGACTTCTTCAAGAATATGTTAGAAATGAAATTTTAAAGTTTGCAAAAACAAATAAATCTGAAGAAGATCCAAAAGAAAGAACTGATTTAGAAGAAATCTTAACCGAGATAACCCCTTTTAAAATCACATTTGAAAAAATAAAAAATTTAATTAAAAGTAAAAAAATAGAATTTAGCAGTGATTATACCGAAACTATGAAATATTTAGAGGGAAAAGATTTGTCAATTTTTTTTCCTCCATGTATAAAATTCCTTTTATCAAAAGTACAACAAAGTCAAAATTTAATTCACAATGAACGTCTATTTTTAGTATTTTTTCTAAATTCTTTAAAATACCCAATAGATCAGATAATAAATATTTTTAAAACACTACCGGATTTTGATGACAAAATTGCAGGATATCAAATTGAATTTGCTATTAAAAAGGGGTATTCACCCCATAGTTGTGCAAAATTAGAAACGTTAGGGATTTGTCAAAAGGATCATAAAATTTTTGGTGATGAGATTTGTCGGAAAGGATTTTATTCAAGAAATCAAGATAGAATGATAAAAATTGCTCATCCACTTTTTTATATGAGTGTTAAAGAATCAAGGTACTTATGGAAAATGAAAAGGCGAGATATTAATGAACAAAAAATAACAAAAATTGAAAAAAATTAAGGAATCTAAATAATGGAAAGTATAAGATTTATAAAAAGATTATTTCAAGCCTATTATAAAAATCAACAAAAGTCTTTTCTATCGGTTAGTAATTTGCTGGAAAGAGAATTCGCGTTTGTTCCATGGGAAAATAATATTATGATTAGGCATATAGGCTTTATATCCTTAGATTTTTTAACTGATTATTTGATTCATAATGTTCCAAAACACATGTATTCAAGCGCATCACTTTATGAGCTACCTGGTGCATCAAAAATGGATAATAAAAAATATCTTGGCTGTGATCTAATATTTGATATTGATGCAGATCATTTAGATACCAAATGTAAAGAAAAACATGACTTTTGGGAATGTGAATCTTGTAGTCAAAGCGGAGTTGGATCATCACCCAAATTGTGCCCCAACCCTGATTGCAAATCAACAAGATTTAAAAAAATAACTTGGATTTGTGAAGAATGTCTAGAGACGGCTAAAAATGAGATATTTAAGTTGATTGATGGATTTCTAGAACCAGATTTCGGAATTAATAAAGAAAGTTGTTTTGTCTTTTTTTCCGGACATAGAGGTTATCATCTTCATATAGAAAATAAGAAATTAAGGAAATTATCAAGTCATGAACGAAGAGAAATGGTTGATTATATTACCGGGAACAATATTTCATTTACTGTTTTAGGACTAGAAAAGCCAAACATTGGTCTTGGTTTCTTTAATCAATATGTTGCTAGCTGGCCTAGAAAAATAATGTTGAAATTAAAGGAGATACTTTCAATAGAAAATGAAGAAGAATTAAAAAATAATTTAAGTAATTTTTCACTTAACAAGGAACAAATAGGTACTATAATTAAAGAAAGAAAATACATAATTGATAATATTGAATCTCAGAGCAAAAATTATTGGAATTTACTTGGATTTGGCATAAAATCATGGAAAAACCTTTTTTTCAATTTAGTTAAAAGTATTGGAACAGATATTGATATCCCCGTAACCATTGATATCCATAGATTAATAAGATATCCTGGCTCTTTACATGGCAGTAGTGGCTTTAAAGTGGTTGGAATTGAGTATAAGAATTTAGAAAGTTTTGATCCATTTTCTGATCCAGTAATTTTTTCAAAAAAAAATTTCCTTAAATTGGAAATTACAGTTCCAGAAGTACCTAAGATCCGTGTAAGAGAAATCACTTGGGGTCCGTTTAAAATGGGAGAAGTCTTAGATCTTCCACATGATATTGGAATCTTTCTTTTATGTAAAAATGTGGCAACTCTTAAATAAAATTTAATTTTTTAATAGTGATTTTAAATTTATTTAAATAATAAGATATATAAAATAATTGAATCGGTACTAAAAGAATACTCAAGAAATAATGAATTCTCAGAAAATATATAATAAATTATATCAACAATGGACTAATGAAATAAATAATGAAGAGATAATTTCTCTTACTAATGAATCTTTTAAGGAATATTTAAAATTATATGCACTCGATTCGAATTCAGATGGAAAACTAAATAATTCAGATATGCAAGTTATAAAAGAATCTTTAATTGATTCTTTAATAAAAAATATTAAATTTCTATTAGATGATTTATTAAAAGTTAGAAAACGCAAAATAATTGATAAATCACTTAATTTATTAGAAATTGATAGAAATAAATTATTAGAACATGAACAAATGTTCTATGATAATCTCATTGCTTCTTTTAAAGGATTTAAAAATTTGGAATCTCTAACATTATCTGATATCGAAAGTTCTTTAAAGAAGAAAGAATTAACTCCAGTTGAAAAGAAGGTTTCAGAAATTCCAAATATACTTTCACAAAAAGATGAAATGGCTGTGAGTCCAACAAGATCTGTATCTTTAAATGGAATTGAATATTTAAATGTAAGATTCATGATGGATTGTCCTGCATTAGTAGGAATTGATCTTGTAAATTACGGTCCTTTTTTAAAGGAAGATGTCTGTATGGTACCTTTTGAAAATGCGAAAATTCTTATTGAAGAAAAGATAGCAGAAAAAATTATACCAAAATAAATTATTGTTGAAAAATTTTAATCATTATTATTAGAGGTTCTATCAAAACGCTTATTAAATTCCTCTTTGAAATATTCTTTTCTATATCTTCCAAATTTATCAATTAATGAAAACTTAGGAGGTTTGGGATTCTTTAAATTCCCTCCACAAATTTTGCATTTCATTTCTTTGTTTGGTAATGAATATTCTCCACAATTAGCACATTTAAAAAGTAATTTCGTCATAATTCTTTAAAAACCAAATAAATTCATAATTTATTTATCTCGAATGAATTCAAAAGTCCCACCAACATTAATCATCTCATCTTCAATTGTTTTTAGAACACTAGCTAGTACTGATTCTGCTTCTTGATAATTTTTTTCAATCACTTCTAAACGATAATTAGGGGCAGCAACATAACGAATATTAACTCTCTTTGTTTCTTTTGGGCTTTTTATCACTTTTATTCCAAAATTTATCGCATTCTTTATAAGGTTAATTCCATTTGGAGCAGTGGCAGTCAATGACAATTTACCGCTAATGGAAACTGTACTTACAATAACATTCTCTTCGATAATTTTTACGAATTTTTTAGCAATTTCTGAGTCAATATCTAAATTTTGAATTGATTGAATACCACTTTCTTTAATATCTTCAAGTGTTTTTTGATATGATTCATAAGAATCTAATATCGGAAATCCAATCGTTTCATACAGCTCATTTATTGATTTACCAGTTTCATCTGCTAAAAATGTTAATAAATTTTCAAATTTAAAAGCATATTTCCATTCTTTCATTCTTAATTGCTTTTGTTGAGCCGTAACTCGCCGTAATGATAAATCCACATGACCTTTAAAATTATCTACTTTCAAAACTTTCAATACTAAAATTTCGTTCATACGTACATAATTTCTTACATTTCTTATCCACCTAGATGATATCTCGGATATGTGAATCATCCCTCTTGCTAAATTTTCGTCTTCCCGACCTTCAAAATCTAATAGATCTACATAAATATAGCCTCTTTGAATATCCACAACCTTAGCAATAACAAAACTTCCTTCTTTTGGAAATTTTATTTTTGATTTGACCATAATCTAATGTAAGAAACAAATTTTTAAAATTCTTCTAAAAATAAAATTGTTTTTTACATTTTTTATTTAAATAATCCTATTCTATTATGAATTTCAATTATGATTATTGAATATTGTTTTTTATTTTTAGGTGTGTTAATAATA
This sequence comes from Promethearchaeota archaeon, assembly GCA_019058135.1. Taxonomy (GTDB): domain Archaea; phylum Asgardarchaeota; class Lokiarchaeia; order Sigyniarchaeales; family SOKP01; genus 6H3-1. The sequence continues at coordinate 5,567 of JAHLWE010000411.1, forward strand.
TCATTTTTGTTGTCCTTATTGACAATGCACTTAGAAAATAAAATTTCACCACGCACTCAATGGTAGAATTGAGAAGAAAATTGAGGTAAGAAAATAATGTTTAAATTAATAATATATGGGGTAATAATATTGATGGGTTTTATCTTTTTTCAGAAAGATCCCATAACTACATCAATAATTGTTGGAATTATTTTAATAATCTATCTTTATCCTAAATATCGAAAATATAAGAATTCCGACGGGGGAATTTTTAGGAAAGGAGAAGTTGGGGTATCGACAAACAATGATTTAGTGAAATTAGTTCTTTTAATGTCTCTACTGAATCAGAATCAATCACAACCTGTAAAACTTATTTTAAAACAAGATGTGATGAATTCTTTAAAAGAAAGAGATGAAGATTTGAAAGAAGAAAAAAATCAAATTTTAAAATTATTTGATAAATGAGGTAAAAAAACTGATAAAAAATAATAAAACAAAATTCTCCGATTTTATTCCAAATAAAAATGAGTTTTGTAATGAATTTATTGCCTTAATTTATAATCTCCTAAGTAATAATTCCAGAATAATTCAAGTATCTGGGAAACCGGGTTCAGGTAAATCAACATTTGTTCAATATCTAGTCGGACATCTGATTTCAAATAAGAAAAATTTATTGTCTGCTTTATGGATAAATACCGGTTCGCCATTTTCTGATAAAAGATTAGGACATAACTTTAATGAAGCTCCAGAACAGTTAGAATATATTAAGAATAATATTTTTTTAACTAATATTTCTTCATATTTTAAACAGCAAAATTTAATATATGAGTTAAGCTCATTAAAAGATTTTATTCACCTAAATACAAAATTAATAATATTTGATTCAATTTCTTACAATTTTCGCTTTAAACTGATGAAGTTTAATGAGATTGATATTAAAATCAAGCTAATAAATTCATTCTTTACTGAGCAAATATATCCGTTACAAATGTTTGCTTCACTTAATAGAGTAAATTTGATTTTCATTCATGAAGTTTCATATAAACCAAAATTGAATAAAAATATAAAATTTTTACATAAAATGTTTGATAGGATTGATTCAATAATGATTAAGTTGGAAATAAATGAGAAACGAGAAAAAATTCTAAACTTAAAATATCACAATATTGAGTTCAATTCAAAATATAACTTGTCAAATAATGGATTTGAATTTATAATTTAAAATAAAAATGGATGTTAAGATATGACAGATAAGCATAGTCAAAGTTTTTTTGGTCAGAAAGTGGGAATTATTGTAAAAAGTAATAAAAAAAATGACCCATTTATATATTTTCATTGTATAAGAAAAAAGGAGAATGGAGTTTGGGAAAAACCTTCACTTAATGAAGGAAAAATTGTGAAATTAAATATGGGTGAAATTATTGAGATGTTATTTGTTCTCTCTCAAAAAAAAAGAGAGTGGAGCACGATTCATACATTTAATAATGAAACTACAAAAATTTCGATAAAAGAACATGAAACAGATCAAGCTTTTTGGATAAATATTGGAAATTATAATAGATTATTGAAATTTCCACAGTCAGAGTTATTAAAACGTTTGTTCGAACATATGCTACAGAAAAAAATTGAATTTGCTACAACCACCTTGCCTAATTCCTCAATGATAAATGTTTATCACTAACATTTATCCGCACTTTTTTTTTATTTAAATATTTTGAATTTAGCATTTCATTGTTATGAGAAAAATCATTTTTATTGGAGAATGCCCTAAATGCGGAGCAGATGAATTAAATCTCTATAAAACAAAAGCTTATAAGAGATTTATCAAGTGTGAATCTGAAACATGTAAATTTTCGTATGCTGTGCCTAAAGCAGGAAAGATTGAAAATACTACTTTATTATGTCCAAATACAAAAGTTCCAATCTTGCTTGTATTTAAGAAAGATAAAACTAGTTATTTTTGGACTGATAGACCATGTTTTACTTGCATTGATTATACCCAATGTTCTGAAGTTAATTGTCTAATTAATGAGTTTAAAGAATTAAAGGTGAATGGGTATTAAGAGAATTATTGAATCCTTATTTCTGATTTTTTCTCTAATATCTTTAATTCTTATAAATTCAATCAATCTTAATATTTATAAAGTGATTGCTAACGAATCAGATGAGTGGCCAAAGACTTACATCGATAAAGTATATAAATTTAATTTTCCAAACACAACAAGAATATTTGAGTTAAAATTTAGAGAACACTATTATTATATAATCGATTGTGAATTAGTAACGCCGAATGAGTGCAACATAACTCTAAATATGATAGATCCCGACGATATTGAGTTTGAAATCTATAATGCTTCAATGTCTTTTTATTTTGAAAATACGAAAAAATTTACTGTTCCTTTTGGAACAGCAAAAAATGGAACTTATGAATTGAAAATAACAGTTGAAACTGAATATAATCTTAACTTACATATTGCAATAAATGAGGGGGATATGTGTATATATGACAAATTAGTAGATGATGTCTTTAATGATAATATCGCATATAAGGTTCATTGTTTTAGTTCAGGAATTTATAAGAATTACAATTTTTGGCTAATTTAGAAAATGATACATGGTATCGAATAATTGCTGCAAGAGTTTCCCCGATTGCCTATACATTACCAGCAACTCAAATGGTAAATTTAACTATTATTGATCCTGAGGCAGATCCTTATCTTATATTTGATAATACAACCTATCTCCCAGAAAAGCTTGAGTTTGCTGATGTTCTATTCGGAATTGCATTTCGTGGTTCTTATTTATTTAAATTTGGTCTAGCTTCAGCATATCCCAACTATAATTTTGCATATCTAATATATGAATTTGGAAAAATTGGACAAGGAATTAATGAAACTCATGCCTATGAAATAAATAATCCAGTGAATGACTCTATTAATAATAATACTAGCAATTATAACACAACATTTTATTACGAAATCCCTCAAGAGGGTTATTTTTTAATGATAGTCGTAAGTATTGTGGTTGTAATTGTAATAATTTTATCAATGCAAGCAAGAAAAATAAGAATTAAAGGATTGGAGCAAGGAAATAGGGAAAAATCAATAAATGAAAAAAAATATAAACCTAATCAAACATTAGAGAAATTAGAATAGTACGGAAGTTTATTCTAACAATTTTTATTTGATTTATTCATTAAATAAATAAAATTTATAAAAAAAAAAGATTTATTTTTTCTAAGCAGGAATTTGTTCAATCCATTCTTTTACTTTCTTACTTGAGATACCAGGCAAATCTTTAGCAAGATCATCAGGATTTATGTCTTTCAATTGCTCAGTAGTAGTAATTCCTATTTGTTCCAATTTCTTCATTATATTTTTTCCTATTCCTCTAATTTTTTCTAAGGTAAATTCATCATTAGCCATAACAAACTTGGCTTCAATATTTTCTTCCATACTTGAAAAATCTATTTTTTCTGTATCTGCGATTCCTGCTGGAGTTATAAAAAATTGGCAATCCTCAGGAGGTAAATCAGGTGCGTCAACAATAATTGCCTTTCTTTCAAGAGAATTATTCGCGGCGAACCCTTTGGTCTTTAACATCACCCGAATTTGGCAGCCATGAGCAACGATATTCCCTCCAATTGCATCAATACCACTGAACATTCCCTTTATTTGTTGGGCAACCTGATTTGTTACAAGGATCGCAATATTATAACTCTCTGCAATTCTGGAAAGAGCATGAATCATTTGGTTTAAAGTAGCTTGTCGTTGTGGAAGCATTCCAATTCCAATATATTCTGCTCGAAGAAGCGCCATTAAACTATCTAAAATAATTAATCTAACATTTTTTTCTTTTACGAGTTTCTCCGCTTCTAAAATCATTTGAGCTTGATGATCGGAACTATAAATTCTCGCATGAAAAATGTGTGAGAGTACATCTTCGGGTTTAAGACCAAATCTTCTGGTAATTCGTTTGATCTTTTCTTTAGAAAATGTATTTTCGGTATCAATATAAATTACAGCACCACTTAATCCACCTTTTCCTTTTGGTAATTGTGTAGTAACACACAAAGTGTGCGCTAAATTGGTCTTTCCGGATTTAAATGGACCAAAAACTTCTGTTATAAAACCTGTTTCTATACCACCTCCTAAAATTGCATTAAAATTTAATGACCCTGTACTGATAAACTCGTGGTTCTCCTGAAATTTCGATATAGATTTGAACTCGGTCATACCCAAAGCACTCCGAGCATTCCATATGAGTTTTTTAGAAGTTGCTTCTCCAATACCATCCATTGCAGTAATACTCTTAAAACCCGACATAGCCAGAGCTTCTGCTGTAGTAATACCGTTCTCTATAAAAATCTTAATATGTCTCGCTTGAATGCCTTTCACTAATTTTAATTCTGTCATTATTATCAAAATTTCTTAAATTTTGAAATAATTATACGATGAAGATATTTAAAAGAAAAAATTAGAATAATTGAAAATAGTTAATTTTTTCCTCTTAAATTAATTTAAAGCAAGTTAATTTTTAATATAAATAATCTTAAAATAGATCCATCCAGTATCAAAGCCGCAAATTAAACATAAAATGAATGAGAATATTAAAAAACTCAATAACCATTAAAATTTTATTTTATTTGAAAGTAAAAGGCATACAATTGAAATAACAAGTCCTATTAGTCCCAATAATAAAAGAATTGCTCTCAAAAACTCCCAAAACTCTGCCAAGTTTACAGGTAATTGGTTTGTTAATATATCAATTAAGTCTGGAAATTGAATTAAATTAAACATTTATTATTTTACCCCCATTTTTTTAATTAATGCAAACCTTTTGGAGATTTTGGTCTTCCGGAAAACATATTCGCAATATCTTCTAAATTACTTGGATTAGATAACCAGAACCCAAATAAGAAACATAATCCACTGAATATGAGACAACTTGCTCTATTTCTTTTACTTATAAGTCCGCTTATTAAAAATCTTCCGCTATAGCGAAAAATAATATCACTGGAATAAAATTAAATATTTGTTGAAAAATATTTCTGAATGGATCAACAAGATTGACCATTATTTCATCTTGGAAAAATACTAAAAGTGATATGAAACCTATTGAAAATACTCCAAAAATTTTTAACACACTTGTTTTACTCATCATTCATCAAAATTTAATAAAATCTTCTTTTATAAAAAATAATAATCAAAATATATAAAGAAAAAAACTAAATGAAAAAGAAAAAATGTCGGAAGTAAAAATTCCTAAAAGTCCAATATTACTTACCTTGCAAGAGTGAATCTCTTTTTTATTTAAATATTTTTAATTTAAAAACTATTCATGAGCAAATCTGAACAATTTATTCAATATTCTTACTACGAGAAAACGGTAATTGATAGTTTTGAACTAATTTTAAACAAATTGATGTTTACTTTAGATTTGACAAAATATATTAATTTGCATAATGAATGTATTCAGATTTTTTTGCAAATATGGAAACGGATGAAGAAAGGAACCAAATTCAGATCACCAAAAAAATTAGCCCCAGTAATAATTTATATGATACTTAAAGCAAAAGGATTTGATATCATAATTTCAGATTTTATAGAAAAGATTAATATAAATAAAAAAAAGTTTACTGAAATTTTAAAACAAGCAGTGATATTTTATCCTACTTATTTTAAAAGAGATAGAAAGACCGTTATTATCAAAAAAATAAATGAAACAAGAGAAATTTTTGGATTTGACCATGATTTTACTAATAAATCTCAAGAGATTTTTAAAAAATTTTGGCCTATTATAAAAAATACAAAAGATGATGTAATCGCAGGAGTAATTTTTA
>JAHLWE010000412.1 GCA_019058135.1 Promethearchaeota archaeon
CCATGGTGTTTTTGACATAATTATTCCAATGATTGCATATACAGAATTAAAGAAATTCGGCGCTAAATTTCCAATCCCGTTTATATTTAAATGCAAAGAGTGTGGAAGCAAAATGGATAAATATATAACGGGTTATTATATTTTTGAAAACAAATATAAAAAAATTGAAGTTAGTAAAATATCTCAGACAAAATGTGCCCTAAGCCGAGGAAGAAAAACAACTCAGCAAGGAATGTTATATAGTATTACTGGAATTAATCCAATAGTAAAAATAGATGGAGATAGAGGCGGAATCGTTTTTATTGGGAAAATTTCCGGAGCTAATGATAAAATAGATTTTATTATGGAATCACTAAATGAGATTGGTATTGGAGGATTTACCACAAGAGGCTTTGGAAATATTTTGGCTGAAAAAATAGAAATTAATATAGAAAATTTAAAAAATAGAATTGATTCATTCAATAGAAAATTAAATGAGATTTGGAAGCAAATGTATTCTATTGTTTTAAATAAGAATAATAAAAATATCCCTGAAGAACCGAATAGTTGTTATTTTACGGTTGATTTACTTTCTCCAGCAATATTGAATGAAAATAATATTCCAACTTTAAAATTGCAAATAAATTTAGATGATATAATCTTAAAGCCAATTTTTTTTTCCACTAATCATATCTTTATTGGAGGCTGGTCAACTGCCTGGGGTTTGCCTAAAAGAACAACATACGCTGCAAAAATTGGTAGCGTTTATGTATTTAAAACAAATAAAGAAGAAGAAAATATAAATAAAGTTCTTGAAAGTCTTGAGGAGAAAGGGATTGGCGCAAAAAGGGATGAAGGTTATGGAGAAATTTTAATATGTCATCCATTTCATAAGGAGGTGATACCAGTATGAATATATTTTTAAAAAAGAAAATTGAAGAACAACTAGATAATATTATTGAAAATGCTGAAAATCTTGTAATAAATACGAACATTGCTAATAAAGAAAAAATAAGTCAAAACCAGATACGTAATATTATAGAAATAGCTAACGCTACTAATTCATTAAAAGCATTGAAAAATTTTATTCACTATCAAATTGGAAGAAATCAATTGGATGGTGAATTTGGCAACCAATTAATAAATCAATTGGAGAATTTTTTGGAAAATATAACAAAAGAAATTACCAGAAATTCACCAAAATCTGAAAATTCTGTAAGATTTTCTTTGATTAAGCAATATCTTGGATATTTGAATCGCCATTATGTTTATTTAACTAAAAAAAAATAAAAGAAGGAAAAAATAAAAAACTAAAAAAGGAGAGAAATACATTTGAACGATTTTAGTTCATTTAAAAATCGATATATTTTAAAAGCAAATATAAAATTTGAATCCCCCTTGCATATAGGGATAGGAATATCCTTAGAACCAGCTGAAACAGATTCTCCAATTATAAAAAGGGATGAAATACCCTATATTCCAGGATCTTCAATCAAAGGGATTCTTAGGACATTTTTTGAAAAATTTTTAAGAAGAATGGATTCTCAGAAATTAAGATTGAATGGACAGAGAATTTGGGCATGTGATATTTTAACAGAAGAAGATAGGTGTATTTCACCTAGAAAAGGCTTAAATCCTAACAGAATATCAATTGAAGAATTAGAGAATGAGAGTAAAGAAAATGGCAAAATTAACGAGGAAAAATTAACTCAAAAAATACTTGAAAATTTATGTACAGCTTGTAGACTTTTTGGATCCCATGAGATGGCATCAAAAATTTATATTAAAGACGCATATTTAGTTCAAGAGAAGGCATTTAAAACCGAAATTAGGGATGGAGTAGCGATCGATAGAGATACGGGAACTACTAAAGTTGGCGCCAAATTTGATTATGAAGTCATTCCTCCTGGTTCAAAATTTCAGTTTGAAGCAATTTTAGAAAACGTAGATGATTGGGAGGTTGGGCTTTTGGGAATGATTCTTAAATTTTGGGAAAGAAGTGGAATAAATATAGGGGGTAAAAGTTCAACTGGATTAGGATGGAGTAAAATAGAAGATTTAAAAATAGAACTTATTAAAGATGAGAATTTATTGGATTTCATTATTAATGATAAGATAGAAACTGCTAATTTGGAAAATTTCTTAACTCAATTGCATAATACTCTAAAAAAAGAGGGAGATATTTAGTGTTTAGAGAAATATATAATAAAATAGAACTCGAATTAGATATAATTCCAAAATCACCACTTTTAATAAAATCAGGAGGTATTTCACCGAACCCTTCATTACCAGATATGCAATTTGTAAGGACAAAAATCGGGGGGATTGAACAGATGTATATACCAGGTTCATCTTCAAAAGGTATTTTTAGAAGTTATATCGAAAAAATTTTACGAACAAAACTTAATGAAAAGGGGGCTTGTGATATTTTTAATAATAGATGTCTTCGAAATTTGGAAGATGAAATTAAAAAAGGAAATGTGTTAAGTTATGAAATTTATAAAAATTCTTGCTTAGCATGCCGAATCTTCGGAAATACATATCTAAAAAGCAGGATATTAATTTCAGATGCCTATCCAAGAGGGGATATAAAAACCGAAGTTAGATATGGAGTTGCTATATCTCGTTTGACTCATGCTGTGGCAAGCGGACCTTTCAACATAGAATCAGCAGTTTCAGGAGAATTCAATTTAAAAATAAATTTAGAGAATTTTGAATTATGGCAATTAGGAACAATAGCATTAGCTATTAAAGGATTAAATAGTGAAATGATTAAAATAGGATACGGTAAAAATAGGGGTTTTGGAGCAGTTTTAGCGGACATTAAAAAAATAAAATTTATTTTTACATCAGCAATAACTAAAAATCAGATATGGGGAGTTGGAAAATTTGTTAATGCTGATGTCAGAGAAAATTATGATCTAATAGATAATGATCAAATTGAAATTACAGAAACTCCTATAAATGAAGCTGATGAAATAATATATAAAATAGTCGAATACTCGCATCAATCTTGGGAATGGATTTCCAATAAGGTAATTGAGAAATTTAAACAAAAAATGGAGGAAGTATAAAACGGCCCAAAAATCTCAAATGGATAGTGGATATGTTTATTCCGGGATTTTAGATTTAGATTCCCTCAAAGATTTATTTAAAGAAATTAATACTGAAAATCCTCTTTTTTATATCAAAGAGGCAATAGATGATTACCAAATATCCGAAAAATTACCAGATGTTAAAATACCTAGAAATGGGAGTGTTTTTTCAGATAAAGGCGAAATCAGATGGGAAGAAAAAGAAGGAATGTATCATGTCCTTGTTTTAACTGAAACAGAAATTAAAAAAGTACCAGATAGTCTCTTAAAAATTGAAGGAAATTGGAATATAAATAAAAACATGCGGATATTTTTAGTTCCTCCCAATATGGGGCATATTTCACCAAATTTTAAACAATATCCTCATGATGCAAATTATTTAATTGTATGTTATTATTTAAATAACGAAAAAAATTTTTTTATTAGCCCAAGAAGGTTTGAA
>JAHLWE010000413.1 GCA_019058135.1 Promethearchaeota archaeon
AATAAAGAAAGGATATTTAAATTTTTGAGATATTTATTTTTTAGATTTTTTTATAAATCATCTCATTTTAATATATTATAATGACCATCTTAATGGATATTATTCTCGTTATTTGTTCATATCTTTATGTTTTAGTTGTGATTTTAATCCCCAAATATTTAAAAGAAAAGGAAAAGATATCAAAATTTACTGCACGTAAATCAATTCACTTACTTGCTGGACTCTCAATATTTATAACTCCCTTCTTAGAATTTTATTGGTATTCAGTTATAATTGCTGGCTCCATGATGATTCTCACCTATTTTAGTTCTAAAGAGAGTAAAGTGAAACAACTCAAGAGTTTATTTGATGCAATTGGTGAAGAGTCCGAAGAGAAAGTTGGATATTTACAAGGACCATTTAATTACTGTCTCTCAATTTTTATTCTTATGTTATTTTTTTCAATATTTGCTCCAACAAGATTTTATTTTCCAATTTCAGGAATTTTAATTATGATTGTATCAGATACTCTTGCTAGCGTTGTAGGGAAAAAATATGGTAAAATTAAAATTAAAATAAAATGGACTCATACAGAAAGGACAATTATTGGATCATTAACTCTTTTCCTAACAGCTTTTATTGTGTCATTTTTTGCGTATCTTATCTTCGGCACCGTTATTCCAACTTCTCAGCAGGTTATTGATCTTCCTCAAGTTATCATTTTCTCATTTTTAACAAGCATTATTGCAACAATTACAGAATTACTATCACCAAGTACATATGATGATTTAACTGTACCGATATTTACTACATTAATTATCTTTCTTCTTTCTTCTAGTTTTATTGCTTAACATAACTTTAAATTATAAATTTGTCATTTTAAAATTAAAAGTTGTAATTAAATAAAATTTAAAAAAGATAAATTTGAAGCAACTAGGGATTTAAATGGAAATTGAAAAAAAAAGAGAAACAGTATGGAAATTAAAGCAAAAAGAAAAACAAAAATATATTGAGTTAATATCTGTTGAGGAATCTGGAGAAGTTAATCAAATTAAATTGTCCTTAAAAAAAATGGAAGATGCAATAACAATTGAAATGAATAAAAGTGAATTTAATAATTTTTTATCAATATTATTAGCTTTTAAAGATGTAGTAATTGGTTCAGAGATGAGTACATTGACTCCAGATTTCAAAGATTTTGATGCCATAAAATCCCAAGAAAAAGAAGAATCTGTTTCTATTTCAGAAAAAAATGGGGTTATTGAAAAATTTACAGTACCAGAACTCACGGATGTTCAAAAAAGCGTTCCAAATGAAAAACAATATGAAGAGGAATTGAATCCTAAGGAATGGGATCCCTGGTAATTAGAGTGATCTGATCCTTGAAATTAAAAAAAAAATTTTTATAGCATATTTCTATTCTTACCACCCGTCACCAATAAGCGTAAATTTTTTGATTTACGACTGCTCCATCCCTGACCTGGTCGGGTTCATCATCAATTGAGTATATATCTCCTACAAGAAATATCTCAAAAATAACTTACCTAATTGGGCGAATGGATCATTGAAACATTAAATATGTATAAAAATCATTTTTAATTCCTCAGATCATTTTTCTGTCCGTTATAGAGCATTTACGGTCCACCCAGTATAGGGTTTCAGGAATTGCCCTAGATTCCCACGATCAATAATAATATTTTTATTAACAAATAAAAAGCTTATCATAAATGGAAAAAAGTTTTAAATAGATAATTTTGAAAAATCAATGAAAATCAATAAGAAAATGTAATTAAATTCTTTTTTTTTCAATTTTAAAAATACAGCATCTCTTTTCCATATCTATTATCATACACTCTATCTCTGAAACAGAAGCTCTATATAGTGCAAATTCTCCAAAACCTGATAATATTCCAGAGATAAAATAACAAATATATTTAAAATTATTCTCCATGTATGATGAAATATTATTATATAATTTTAAAATAATAACCTCCTCCGTAATTTCATGAGGTTCAATTTTTCCCCATCCCATATTGCTAAACATTTCACAAAATATATCTGTTAAATCTTCAAGAGTCTTAGGTTTTAAATTCTCTTCCCAAATTTCTATTAAAACCCTGCCCATTTTTTTACCTAACCATATTAGTAAAGGTTTTACTCCCTCGCCATATATAGATGATAATAAATCTATAATCTGAGGAGGAAAAAACACAAATCTCTGATTAAATAATCTGTATATTCCATCAGAATATTCTAATCCCTTTAATTTCAAATCTTTCATCCTTTCATACACAATGAGCTTTTTTAAAAATAATTAATATGTTTTAAAAATATTTTCACAAGTTTTTATAATTATTTATATGATCTTTTTTGATTATGTTAAATTATAATCTGTCAATAATTATTATTTTATTATATTTTTTGTTTATCATCTTTATTTTTTCAATATTTACTACCGATATAGATGCATTGTTCATATTCATTATCTACATGATCTTAATTATCTATTTGAATCTAATCATTTTAAAAAATTATATTGATTTAGAAAATTCTAATGATCTTCTCAATTTTAATTTATTAACATTTCTGGCAAATTTCTCTTTTATTTGTGAAATTTTTATTGGAATCTTTATTTTTATTCAAATATTTTATAAATTTATTAGTTAAAATTTAGGATATATACAGAATTTAAACTAATTGAAAAAACAATTAAAAAAATTAACACAAAAAATAGATTGGATGTAAATACAATGATTCTTTTAGATTCTATGCTGATAATTTTAGAGAAATAATAAACACTTATAATGTTGCTTAATAAAAAGGAACCAAATATGAGTATCAGATCAAATAAATCAAAATTATTATAAAAAGGAATAGTTGTGATAAATTCTGGATTATTTAAAAGATTAATATAATAAAAAAAAGCTGGAAATACACCAGAAATAATCCCAAGAATAAATGGTAATAAAAAAGCAAATATTAAACTTTTAAATTTTTCACCGTTAATAATGATTCTTTTTCTCTTTTCTAATTTCTGATGTATTGAGATAATTTTTAATAGATCCCAAATTTTATTTGCAGTATGATATGTATCTTCATGGATCATTTTTTTTACTACATTTAAAATCAGTTTGCAGCGTTGTGATTTTAGATTAAAAATAAATAAGTCAAGCATCTTTTTTATTGATATTGAATTTTTAATCAATAATGATACGGGGTGTTCCATTTTTTTCTGAAAAGATTTAGGAGTTTTTTTATACGCAAAATATAATGCATTCTCCGGCGATGTTTTCCTTGATAACATAATTGCAAAGCTCTTTAAAAATAATAGAAAATTATTAAACTCACTTCTTTTATTTTTAGACTCAAAGCTCAAAATCCCTAATAATTTTATATCCTCATTTAAAAATTTTGATGATAAATATCTAATAATAATAAAATATAGAGGTATAATAATGATTAATGAGAGAGATTTGATTTCTTGAAGTATTATAAGAAAACAGCTTCCTATCGGAAAAAATAAACCTATAAAGAAGATTATACTTAATTTTGATTCAATGCTTCGAATAAATGTTTCAAATAAATCCTCTGAATAAGAGTATTCATTTATTTTAACCAAATTAATATCTTCAAAATTATTAGAGACTAAGTCATTTAAAAAACTTTGAAAATTTTTAGAAATGATAATTAAATTTTTTAACTCATTTTCTGGATTTTTACCAAATTGAATTTTTCTTATAATTGGTTTAAATATTTTAGAAATTGGATAATCATAATTAGAAATAGACTCAATAAAATTAAGACATTTATCGGAAATTGATGTAAAAAGGGAATTAATGAGAGAGAAATCTAGAATTATTAATTTTAAGTAAGCATTAATATTTAATTCTTCATTTTTTAATTTTTTATATAAATATATATTAAATATGTAAGTGATTATTATAGAAAAAATAAAAGAAAAGAGGAAACTTATTAGAATTACAAGGTGTATCACCAAGATTTTAAAAATAATATTAAAATAAATAGAAAAAATAAAAAATAAGAAATAAAAAGTAAAAAAAACCAAAGTAGTTGCTTTATTTATATCGCTAATTAATAAATTATATCTAATAAAAATTATTTTTGAATATCTTGAACTTAGCTTTTTAATTTTAAATTGTGGAAATTTTTTATTTCGAAAAAAAAAACAAAAATTGCAATATAAATCAAGAAAACTAAAAATATATCACCTCTAATTTTTATAAAAAATTTAAGAAAATTACTTCTGAAATTATGTATATTTTTAAAATATGATAACCTGGTTTTTCATAAAAAATAGTTAAAAATTTGTAAATAAATTCGTATGTAAAATCATATTCAATATTGTCTATGATAAATGTATACTTAATTTTATTTCCGGAAGCAAATATACTAAAATTTTCTTGCATCTCAATAACGCAACTGAAATTTAAAGAGGGATTTTCAATCGTTCTTGTTATTCCAGAGTTAATAATAGATATACATGTTAAATTATTTTTGAAATCCGACTCAATATTGTAATTCTCAATTAATTTAAAAAAGGGAGTAATCATAGAAAGAAAAATAACTAATAATGTTATTCCAAATCCAATCATAAGGGATTTCTCTAAAATTTCTGGCATATCCTAGTCTTATTATAATTTTTAAATTTAAAATCCCCTTTTTTTAATTTTCTTTTTGATTTTCTCCCAAAATTGAATTAATTCCAAATAATTATTTTTAGATGCAAAAAAACCAATAATATTGAAAAATGAAACTAAATCTGCAATTTTATTGGATCTAAATCTTGAAAGGAATTCAAAAATTTCTTTAAATAGGTCTATCATAAGATTAAAATCTTCTTCTGGTAGATGTTCATACTTTATAATTTTTTTTATTATATTAGTATGATAAAGGTTCTTTTTCCTAATCCAATTATTTGTCATTGGATTATAATCAAAAATTTTTTCAACAGAAATTCCTTTATTTACACTAATTTCTGAAATTGCTACGATTTTTCGACCAATTGGTAATTTTTTCATCAAAATAATTAGATCTAGATCATTTAGACATATTCTTTCAATATTAAAATGATAAAGGAACCGATTAATTAATGTGGAAATATCTCTTGAATGGATTGTTTGAAACCCTCTTAATCCTGCGCTTAAACAATGAAATAAAGCTTTACACTCCTCCATTGTAAGAATCTCGCCCAAAAATATAATATCTGGAGTTCTATGTAATAAGGTTTGAATTAAATTACTTTTTGTAAATTGAGAATTTTCTATATTTTCTAATGATTGGGTTTTATATTTTACTTGATGCATATCAAATTTTAATTCATCTAATGATTCAACAGCATTTTCAACATAAATCTTTCGAAATTCTTTAGGTGTTAATAGATCAAATGCATTAATTAGAGTTGTTTTTCCTGTATCTGTTTCTCCAGTTACTGTTAAATTTATTCTCTTTAGAATACAAAAGTATAAAAAAGAAGCAATTTCCGAGGATAGAGTTTGATAAAATATTAAATCAGGAATTGAAAAAATATTTTTATACAGTTTTCTTATGTCTAAACAAAATCCATTCAATTGTAATGGGGAAATATCAATTGAAAATCTACAATAAAAATATTTATTTTTTATAACAGACTTAACACTAGGATGAATTATATCAAGCCTTTCTCTACTATATAATCTTAAAAATGTTTTAATTCTTTCAATTTCTTCCAAATTAAAGCTAATTTCTGTTCGACATCGTCCATATATTTGATGATTAAGATAAATTTTATCATGTGGCTGATCTAAAAATATTTCTTCAATATAATCATCAATTAAAAGCGGGAATAATTTTTTAATGTTAAGTATATTAATAGATGATAAAAAAGATAATTTGTGCATTTCTATAGTTGATAAATTTGGCATAATTTCATTCAAATAAGTTAGTGAATGTTTTAAAAGTAAATCTACTAATTCTTGAAAAGTGAGAAATTTCTCAATTTTTAATGATTTTATATAGAAACTAATTTTATTTATTATTTCTTTATAATAATCTACTTTATTAGGATTCTCAAAAAAGATTTCAACTCTATATAATTTCTCAGTATGATATTTCCAATTATAAATAGATATCTGATAATTTTTACTTGATCCAATAAAATATGTTTTAAAAAGAATTTTATTTTCATTCAAATTTTTACAATTGAATAATTTACGATGAGTTTTTGAGTTTTCAATAAATCTTTCTCTTGTATGATCCAACTCAAATGTCTTTTGGGTGTTTATCAGATGTTTAATAAGATTTAAAGAATCCAAGACTAATAAGATTTTTTTAATCTTTTCATTTAACTCATTAATCCATTTTTGAAAAGAAAGATCATGGTTATTTTTTTTTAAATTTAACTTGAATTGCTTCCCCAATTTCTGATACAAAAAAAAAGGATCGATTTTTCTTAAATTTATATTAAAATCTAACTCTAATTCAGAAT
>JAHLWE010000414.1 GCA_019058135.1 Promethearchaeota archaeon
GGTCCTTTCTTTAGTCCAAAACTTTTTAACAAATTCTACGAACCATTTTATCGTACTATTTTTGATGAGGCAAATAACTTGGGATGTGAGTATCATATTCATTGCTGTGGTAAAATAGATCAATTAATACCATCTTTAATTGAATGGGGTTTGGATGCAATTGAACTTGACAGTCCAAGAATGAGTGGTTATCCTGACTTAAAGCCTTATCGTGGTAAAATTCTGATATGTGGGTGTGTGAATATACAATCTATATATTCGCAAGGAACACTAGAAGAATGCGAACGGGAGGTCTGGCATATGGTTAGGAATCTCGGTACTAAGGAAGGTGGATTTGGGGCTTATTTTTATCCACAACCAGATGTGATTAAAGCCTCCAGAAAAAATACTAGAGCATTTGAACGGGGGCTCAAAAAATATAGCGTATATTCCGAAATTCCCGCACATTGGTGGGATTATCCTGTAGTTGATGAATGGAAAGCCGATGTTGTACCTCCACTACCTCCAATGGCTCCTATTGTATAATTTATTTAATTTAGATTTAAATAAAAAAAATTTATTTAAAGAATTTTCTTGATTTACCTTTTAAATTAAAATCTGCTATAGCACCACTTCTATTTACAAATTCCCATTTTTTTCCGAAATCATTATATTTCCAGAAGTGAGTATTGCAGATCTTGATATCCGAGAAAAATACACTAAAAATAGAGTTCTCCAGACGTTGAGGGTTCTTTCCATCACCACCGGGTGTTAACGATAATTTCATTTCTCCATACGGCATTGTAATATGGTATGTATTGCCTTCTTGATTTAGATTGATTTCACCGACTCTAACTCCTAAAGGTTTTTTTAATAATAGAAAACCTGGTATATTATTAACAAAGAAAGGCTCTAAATAACTTCTTTGTTCATCAGTGATGGTGTCGCTTATATATATACTTCCTTATCCACCTTTAGTCATTAAGTCGGCGAATTTTGGAGAAAATAAGTCAATAACATTGATCACTAAAACCCTGCTAAGATCTACATTACCAATTTTACCCTCTATGATTTAAAATAATTGAAAAGATTTACAGGGAGATTCCATATCTCTGCCAAAATACAGCGAACAATGTCCCTCTGCTGCGCATGCTTCGTACCAAACTCCTTTCACATTTCAAATTATCCTTTCTTTACTACTTTTAGACATTAATTTTTCCTTCTTTTTTTTATTTGATTTTTCATATATTTTTTATATTATTTAAATACTAAAATGAAAATTTTTTAACCTTGCCTTTCTAATGCTTCTCGAACTTTTTCCAATGCCTCCATGCGCCATTTATGTGTGATTTAATATCACCTTTTATTTCTTTAAAAACTGATGATCTTGGATTTGATCCTTTAACTAATAAATCATATCTTGATTTTCTTTAGGAAAATATCTCTTTTTTTAGAAAAATTATAATAACAAAGACTATTCCAACTGAAGTCCCAATGATTAGGAATAAACTAATAATCGGTTCAAAATGACTGCCACTATTAGACATAATTTGAAAATAATCGCTAAAATCACCAGTTAGGTAATTATTATAATCCCATATACGAATTGAATAGTCTATTCCCTCCTCATATTGTCCAACACTCCATTTATACTCTCCGTCATTTTTTGCAGTAATGGCAATTGAATCAATATATTCCATGCTTTTATATAATGCAATCGAGACGTATTTAACGTCACCCATAAAATTCCACTTTATAGTGAAATTTTCCCCCATTCTTAATACATCAAGACTACTTGGACTAATTACAATAAATTCTCCAAAAATATCATCCTCATCCAATATTTTTATTTTTGATATTTTTGAATTTGGTTTAAAATCCTTGGAGTTGTTAATATATATTGAGAAAAAAAATTCCAGAATAAGCATAAATACTATTAACTTTCTATTATTTCTCATTTCAATCGTTAAATGACTTATAATTTAATAATATAGTCCTTTTAATAAATCAGTAAATGGCTCCTTTTAAATCACGTCATCTATTAAATTCATAAGATTTATTAATTTGATCGGTTCTATTATCAAGATCATAGATTATATATTGGAGATCGTATGTAAGATTATCAAACATAAAAATTTAAATTATCATTTTGGTAATATTACATGTGCGATTATAGAAAAACTAAAATCAAATAAATAAATAAAAATAACAGAGGATTGAAAAATGGAAATAAAAGAGCCAATTATTGATTATTTACAATCTTGTATTGAAGGCATCGGATTTCGAGACTTGTATGACTTCGTTTTAGATAAAGATCTCTGTGTCCTTTGCGGAACATGCGTTTCACTTTGTCCTCGCATTGATATAAAGGATAAAGAACCAAAACTTCTCGAATACGATCCGGAGTGTGCTATGTGCTTTAAATATTGCGCAAGAACTTATTTTCCAGAAGAAGAGGCTGAGAAAGAATTTTTCAATGGGCAAACTCGTAAAAATTCTTTATTGGGATATTATCAAAAAGTTAATGTCGCAAAAAGCACAGATGAAGCAGTTTTAAAGGTATCTCAAAATGGTGGAGTGGTTTCTACACTACTTATTCACGCTCTAAATACAGGATTAATTGATGGAGCCCTTCTTACTGGTAGGGATGAAAATTGGCAACCGAAACCCATTATTGCAAGAACACCTGAAGAAGTTTTGGCTGTTGCGGGCTCCCGTTATACTATTGCGTCAAGTTTATTAACATATAAAGATGCAATATATGAATATGAACTCGAAAAACATGCTTTTGTTGGTATGCCCTGCCAAATCCTCGCGGCAAGAAAACTCCAATTGTGGCCACC
>JAHLWE010000415.1 GCA_019058135.1 Promethearchaeota archaeon
GAGATATATTGAACCTCTCTGATGAGGATTTTGTTGATATGTTTTGTATTGGATGCGTACTTTTTAAAAGCTTCACCGAAAATTATTATAAAATCATTAATTTTTCAGATTGGAGTAGGTTAATTGAATAAATTAGATTATTATATTGATGCAAATATCTTAAAAAAGATTTTAAATCCAGAAGATAGAAACAATTTATTAGAAGAAATTTATGAAATCTTTGACAATTTTAATAAAAATGATCTCATTGAACTTGTATTTCTAGAAATTTCAGATGGAAAAATACCTGTATTAACGATTAATAAGCCAAAAAGCTTAGACCAATTAAAAAAAGTATATATTATGGTTGGATCCCAACATAATGAATACTCAGGGCTCTTCGGTATGATTTCATACTTAACTGAATTAATCACGACAAATAATAGTGAATTTCTTCCTAAAGAGCCGGAGTATTCGATGATGATATTTTTTCCATTAATGAACCCTTATGGTTTTTTAAACCCTCGACCTGATAATAAATCCGGTTATTATTTGAAAAATGGTGACAATTTAAATAGATATTGGAGGAAGACTTTTATTCCTAATTATATAGAGAAAGATGAGGACAATAACCCATATATTATTCCGGAAAATGCTTTAGTCTTTAAAAATTTTATTCAGAAATACTGGGAGAGGGATCTCGAGATATATTTAATCGATTTTCATGAAACTTCATTATTAAGAAGATTTACAGAGGATATGGTTAAAAATTTAAATGCTTTCTACAAATTAGAGCATTATTATAAAATGTGGATTGTTGAATATCTCGTAAAAAGAGAAGTTTTACCTAAAAGAGAACCATTATTTGTGAAACCCCATCCAGATTTAGATCACCATCATTTTAATATTACCATTAACCAAGGGGAACAATTAAGAGAGAATTTAAAAGAAGCCTGGGAGAAAAATAATGACAAATTGCCCTTTGCTTATATTTATAATTACAAGAGCGGTGATTTTTGCAGATCAATTGCAAGAAATGTTCAAAGTAAATTGAAAGATCTCATGTGGGATATAAGACAACCAGCATTTCTTCACCCAGAAGATCATGGATGTTTTGTATGCTTGGGACATTCTACTCAAAGACCTAAAACATTCACATTTGAATTAGAATGTGACAAACAATTTTTTAATCTTTTAGAAGAAATTGAGAAATGCAAAAGTAACCAAGTCTATTTTAATAGAAAAATTGATAATATCAATAAAACAATAGAGGTAGTAAGAGAAACAATTAAAACAGTAGTAAATTTTAATTTTTAAAGAAATTCAAGGCATAAGTCACTATAGACAATTCATTCTTTTTAAGCAAATGACCTCCCTTTTTAAAAACTAAAGTATTTTTGTCTGATAACTCCAACAATGCTTTGTTTTTTATAAAATTCTTAAATTTTACGATTCTATCGTTTTTTGCATGAATTAACATTACTTTTTTGGTGAATTCTTTCCATTTAACCTCAGAACCAGAAAAATTTTGAGTTTTAAAATTTTTAATCACATGATAAGGAGATACTCCCAAATTGGTTTCTTCACTGGGAAATTGGTGAATTCCTTTAAAAAAATAGTGAAGCCACACAATTGGGTTAAAACGAGGAATATTCTCCCTAAAGTCAGCAATAGCAGATATGGCAAATATTTTTTTAATTTCTTCTAAAGGAAAACCTCCACATAAAATGGTCAACGCACCAATACTAAATCCGGCTGTATAAATCTCTTTATTGCCTAACTTATCATTTTTTTGAATCCATCTCACAATATGTAAAAAATCATTAATTCTATTCTTAATATCAGCTTTTTTTCCTACTTTTTTAGATTCACCAGTACCACGAGCGTCATAAACAAGAACAGGATAACCAGAATTTACGATTGGTAGGAAAAAATATTCTAAATCTTCTTTTAAATCTGAAAATCCCGGGGATATTATAATTATGGGTTTATTTAGGGATAAATAAGTTGAATTAGAAAATTTCAATTGATATATTGCACCAGATAAAGATCCCCCTTCAACAGAAATGCTTATTTTTTCCACGTGTATATTTTTCAGGTTAATCTTATTCCATCTATCAAACCATATATCACGGAAACTCCAATAAACTTCAAATGGAATTAATACAATTAGAAAAGTTGTAAGGGATAATATAAAACATGTATAAAAAGGATTTTTCCAAGATGCATTGACATAAAAAATATAAGCAGAAAAGAAAATATCCACAATAATTAATATTATTCTTTTAATATTTTTCGAAAGCATGGTTTCCTATATTATTTTAACTTAAATACTGTAAAAAAGAACATCAATAAAAACTTGAAAAAAAAATGAATTTTGAATGAGCCTTTTTTTATTTTTTAAATGTTTGTTTAAATTATCATTGTAGACTTCTATTTATTGGCCTTATCCGGCGGACAACTATAGTCCGTTCTAATCGAACAATTTCTCTTTGAACTACTTCCCAAACAATTTACGCAAACTGTTTCTTTCAACATTTTTTCAATTTCACTTGCTGAACGCCCAGCTCTTTCTTTATCAGTCTCATTTGACAGCATCTCATCTTCAATTTTACTTAGATCCACATAGGGTTCCTCTTCTAAATCATCGTCCCAGTCTTCTAAATTTATTTCCTCTTTATCTGGAATGTCATCAATTTCTTCTTCTTTTTTTACAGTTTTTTTTTTACCCATAATATATCATTAATTTATTGCTATGAAATAAATTTTATTTTTAGATTTTATAACAATATTTTCAATTTAAATAAAATAGAAATCTGAAAAATTATGCTTCTTCAAGCTTTATAATATCCTTTAATTGGTTATAAGCGATGCAATTCTTTCTCTCTTGTTCAGAGCATACTTTGACTTTCCAACATCGATATTCATCACATAAGTAAGCGGGACATTTTTTCCTCTTTTGCTCTAAACACTTTTTTATTCTCCAGCATTGAAAAGATGTTTCATAAAATTTGTGAAATTTTTTAGGAAGTTGGGTATAGTTAAAATTTGTATTTTTTAAATGTTCATCTAATGAGACTGAGTTATAGGTGTTCCAAAATAATAGAACTTTTTCTTTATTTTCGGGTTGTTTTGCAAAATCAATCATCGCTGCTAATGTTTTTCCAGTATAAGTTGTTTCAATTTTGAAATCTTTCTGTTTTCCTTCTAATTCGTAAATTTTATCAACAGCTGCCTGACCACGCTTAGTTTTAACACCGTAATTTGAGCCATAATAATCTATTTCTAAATCAAAATCATTTTCATTTATTATAATATCAGGAACGGACTTATCATATTTGAGTAAAAGTTTAATAACCTTATTTGCAGTTCTCGCAATATTTTTAGTGTTTATTACGATTGCATCAGCTACTCTAACTGGTCTAATTTTTGTTTTTAATCCAACAATTTTACATCCAGCAATTAAACCTGCCGCAGTCCCCGTAGAACCACATGGTATAAAGATATAATCTGGCATAGGTATCTCTCCAGCATCTATTTGTTTTTTTAATTCAAAAACTGCATTTACAAAACCTAATGTTCCGAGGGAAGTACCAATGCCCAACAGAGGTGAAGCTCCAATAAGTATTAGATAATAGTTTCGTTTAAACAATCTTATTCCAAGCAGTCTAAGTATTAATCTATAAACACCTTTTACAAATATAATCTTTGCACCAAGATAATGATATAATAATAATGATCGCTGAACATGCCACGTTAAAGGTTGAGGAAATAAATATAATCGAGTTTTTAAGCCAAATTGATTTCCAACAAATACAGCTGCTAATCCGTGGTTTGTGCCTATGCCACCAGCAGTTGCAACAATTTTTTTTCCAGACTTTAAAATTTTCCCATAAACAAATTCGTATTTTCTGATTTTATTTCCACCATAGAAATCGGTACTTATATCATCCCTTTTAATCCATAGGTTATTATGCTCAAGTTCCTTTCCTAAATTTTCCATCTTTTGAACAGGAGTCGGATAGTTGCCTATAGCGACCCATGGAATCCTATCCTTTAAGTTTGGATATCTTTCAAAAAGAATTGGTTTATCTCTGACCATAATTATAAGATTAATGTATTTAATTTAATGATTATTATCAGTTATCAGCAGTATTATCATTGTTTAAATAAAATCTAACTAATTCTGAACGTTTTTTAATTAATACCTTTAATATTATGAATATATAAACAAACTTTATAACTATCAATTGATTTATTCATAAACAAAACTTAAATTTTAATTAAAAATTTAAAGGATGATTTCAATATGAGTGAAGTTGAAAAAGATTCAAATGAATTATTGAATATTTTGCTGCTGATAGTTGGTGTTTTCTTTATAGTAAAAGGAATTCTTGATTTCTTGGCATGGGGCGGTATTTTGGTTCCAGTTTGGTTGAGTGATTTTGCAACGAATCCTGATACAGCTGCTGCTCTTAGTTTTTTTGGTTCGCAAGGTCTAATCTCGGTAGCTTTAGGTTTCTGGTGTTTAGTTGCGGGAATAGGAATGTTTAAAGAAGAAGAATGGGCTATGGGACAAGCACTTGTAGTTCTAAGTTTAATGGTTGTGACAGGGGTTTCAGCGATAATAAGTTGGATTAGTGCTCCAGCTTCTTTTGATTTGACTTATTGGCCGAATTATATAATAATAGTAGCTTTTATTATCGGATTAATTGGTTTCTTCTGGCTTTTATTCACAAGAAAGAGATACGATTAAATTAATTTAAAACAAAAAAAAACATCTCATTTTTTTTTAAATTTTTTTCTTTTATCAGTATCCAATGAAGTATTTTTTTATCCTTAATTTTTATTTTTTTCTACTCCGACATTATCCGCACCTTAATTATTCATTATATCTAATTTTTTTTAAGCTTCGAGAAATGTTTCAACTAATACATCCTGATTATCTTGTAATGTCCACGGTTGGTTTTTTTTACTTTTTTTTTGCTGTTTTTTAAGATACGCACGGTTTATTTTCCACGAATTGTAAAGAAGCATCCTAACCAGCAAGTCCAAATATCTGGTATTGTCGTATTTTGATTTCCAGCGCCTACCCATCCGATTTAAGTCGCTAAACCCCGTTTCGATATTCCATCTTTTTCTATATAATCGAGAAGTGCGGGACGCCCAAGAGCTTGTCTGTCCTCTAGGTTTTTGGGTGGTCATTATGGCATAAATTAGCTTTGTAGCATCGTCAAGGGAAATTTTACCGTTCTGAAAGTCTCGTTTCACCTCTATCAAAGAATGCCCCTTTTTTGCGTTTAAAATCAAATATACATTTTGAGAAAATTGATCCTTCCCTCCAGGAGCGCTTGAAAAAGTATATCTTCTTATCCTCTTCCCCGTTCCTTCTATGTATTCTTCAATCATTTTTTTAATTCTTTTATACGACTTTGCCGGCATTAATACATCGCTTTTCATTGCCTTTATCTCATCTAAAAGTTCAGCTTGATAAAATTCTCTATCAAACATGCCAAATTTAACCTCAAAGCCAAACTCACGTAAATTCTCAATAATTTCTATTATGACGGGTACTTTAGAGTGCCCTTTTGCCGATTCGGCCCTTTAATCAGTTTATCGTCCCGTTTTCCGTTGTATGGGTGTGAGGGGAAAGCAATTATGACTTTTTCTTTTTTAGAGATCATATCTAATTCTAAAGCCTCTTTTAATTGATAAAATAGACA
>JAHLWE010000416.1 GCA_019058135.1 Promethearchaeota archaeon
AAAAAAATAAAAGGAATTTATGAGATTCGTGGGAATTATCAAGCAAAAAAAATTTTTCTTGAATTTAATGAGTTTGAAATAAGTGAATCAAAATTAATATTTGCAATTAGGAATTTTGGTTATAAAATAGAAAAATCTGCTGGTGTGATTGACAAAGAATTTGAAGTTCAGCAAAAGGAACAGAAAAAAAGATTAAATAGATTTATTATATCTGCTATTCTCTCGTTAATTATAACTCCAATTAGTTGGTTTATTGAGCCTTCTTTTACAATTAAACTAATTTTATTTTTCCTAGCAAGTGCAAATTTTGCGGTTGGAGGATCTTTTTTCCTTATAGGGGCATATAAATCTCTTAAAAATAAATCCACTAATATGGATGTTTTGGTTTCATTGGGAACAGGGACGGCTTATATATACTCAATATTGACCACATTTTTTATCCCAGGTAAGACATTCTTTGAAGCCATGAGTATGATTTTGACATTTCTGTTATTGGGTAAATATCTTGAACATAAAGCAAAGGGTCAGGCATCTGAAGCTATAAAAAAATTAATTGGTTTGCAAGCGAAAACTGCAATAATCTTAAAGGATGGTAAAGAATTAGAAATTCCAATTGAAGAAATTGAGGTTGGAGATATTTTAATAGTGAAACCAGGAATGAAAATTCCAGTAGATGGAAAAATCATCGAAGGAAAAACAAAAATTGATGAGTCAATGATTACTGGGGAAAGCGTTTATGCTAAAAAGACGGTGGGAGATGAGGTTATTGGAGCGACAGTTAATCAAACTGGGTTAATTAAAATGACGACGGAAAAGGTTGGAAAAGATACATTATTATTTCAGATTATCGACTTTGTGAAGGAGGCACAGAGTAAAAAAGCAGCAAAACAGCAATTAGCTGATAAAGTGAGCAATTATTTCGTACCAATAGTAATTATATTTGCTTTTGGTGCTTTTCTTTACTGGTTTTTTATTGGGGGGCTTGGTCTTGAAACGTCTTTATTAGTTTTCACTTCTGTTGTTGTTATCGCTTGTCCATGTGCGCTAGGTTTGGCAATTCCGACTGCAGTGATGGTTGGAACTGGAAAAGGAGCAGAGATTGGTATCTTAGTAAAAGGTGGTGATTCATTAGAAGCAATAAATAATGTTAATAATATCGTATTTGATAAAACGGGAACATTAACAATCGGAAAACCTAAGGTTTCTGTAATTGTAACGGAAAAGGAATTAAAAAAAGTTGGATTTACTGAAAAAGAAATACTTCACTTTGCAGGAAGCGCAGAATTGGGCTCAGAGCATACAATTGCAAAAGCAATTATTGAAGAAGCAAATCAAAAAATGATTGACTTAAATGAACCAAAAGAATTTAATGCAATACCTGGAAAAGGTATTGAAACAACAATTGATAACTTGAAAGTTTTGATTGGTAATGAAAAATTAATACTTGATAATAAAATTGGTTTAGGTCTATTTGAAAACAAATTTAAGGAGTTACAAAATAGTGGAATAACTACCATATTGTTAAGTATCGATAGTAAAATTAGAGGTATCATTGGAATCTCAGATAAAATCAAAGATCAAGCATTATATGCCCTTAATGAATTAAGAGAAATGGGGATTCAGCTATATATGCTTACCGGTGATAATAGGCAAACAGCTTTAAGTATAGGAAAGGAATTAGATTTTGATGAAAACCATATATATGCAGAGGTTTTGCCTAATGATAAAGCAAAAATCGTAAAATCTACACAGGAATTGAATGAAAGTAACATCGTAGCAATGGTTGGAGATGGTATAAATGATGCTCCTGCCTTAGCACAAGCTGATGTTGGAATTGCAATAGGAAGCGGAACTGATGTAGCTATTGAGACTGCAGATATCGTTTTAATGAGAGGAGATTTAAGAAACGTTGTCTCGGCAATTAGATTATCTAAAAAAACATATAGAAAAATGCTAACCAATTTATTTTGGGCATTTATTTATAATATCATTGGAATCCCTATGGCTGCGGGCGTACTTTATGTATTAACGGGTTTTTTCTTACCACCATATATGGCAGCTGTATTTATGGCGTCGAGCTCGGTTTCCGTGGTCACTAATGCATTATTTCTAAAACGATTCGATCCGCGAACTGAACAACAAATTCAAGAAGAAAAATTATTAATCGAAAAGAAAGCAATCGATCCAATTTGCGGAATGGAAATAATTCCAAGTCAATCAATTGAGTATGAATATAAGGGTGAGAAATTTTTCTTCTGCAGCTCATCCTGTGAGACAGAGTTTAAAACTAATCCTGAAAAATATGCGGATTATAAGCATATGGATCCAAAATTAATGCACAAAAAACCTGAATCTGAAGAATTAGTTACTGATCCCGTCTGTGATATGAAAATAAAGTCAAGCGAGTCAATCGAATATGAATATAAAGGGAAAAAATATTATTTCTGCAATGAATCGTGTGAAATTGAATTTAAGAATAACCCAGAAAAATATATAAAAAAGGAAGAAGGTAAAATTATAAAAGGAAAAATTAAACAAAAAGATAGTGAAATAACTATGGGAAAATTGAAGTGTCCCGAATGTGGAGAAATAATGGAACTCCCAATGCACTGTGGGAAACCCATGCATAAAGAGGGAGATCAATTGGTGTGTTGGATGGGAGCCTCTTGTGGTGCGCAACATATCCCAGAACACCATGGAGTTAAGATGGAAGTTATAGAATAATTAAATTTCTTTTTTTTTTTATTTTTATATTTAAGCTTCATTAAAATTGTGAGTGAAATCTCTTTCTAATCTGTTTATTTATAATTTGTTTAATAAATCGATTAAAATTAATAAAAAAAAGATGTTATATATCAAATTCCAAATATTTCTAAGCCCCTTTATTGGAATTTTTATATTTTAAAGCCATCATGATTTAATAAGGTAATTTATTATTTTATAACAGAAATTATTGAGGATAAACAATTGATTGTAAGCTTTATAATAACATTTAGAGAATCATTAGAAGCTGCTTTAATTGTAGGAATAGTTTTGAGTTATCTCGTTAAAACAAAACAAACAGCATACTTTAAAGTTATTTTTATTGCTATAGCTTCTGCGATAGTTTCAAGTATTATGGGAGCAATATTGTTTTTTAGTATAGCTGGTGGATTTACTGGAATAGCAGAAAAAAGTTTTGAAGGAATTACAATGTTAATTGGGGCAGCACTCCTAACTACAATGATACTATGGATGATGAAACAGTCTCATATAGCTAGGAAATTAGAGGAAAAAGTTGCTACACAAATTGCTGAAGCTCATAAATTC
>JAHLWE010000417.1 GCA_019058135.1 Promethearchaeota archaeon
TGCGTAATATATCGGTTTGCTTTTATAGCAAATAAAAACTGATTTGGAGTCCTATGAAACCACTTTTTTACTGTCTCAATTTTGGGAAGCCTATAAAATGTATTATTCACTTCAACCGTTAAAAAATTATCTGCATAAAAAATTAGCATTTCTTCGTTAGGAATATCTTTCGGATAAAAAAAACCTTTCCAATGAGCATACATCCAACCAGATGTACCAATTTTAATATTAATTTTATTCCACTTCAATTTATTAATAAATATGATTTAAAGATATTTTGGATTATCATTAATTTAAATTCTAATAAATTCTTCAAGTAAATTAAATATGAAAAATGAATATTTTAGTAGTATCATATAGAGACATTTTTATCACATTAAATAAAAGATAAAAAAATATTTAAAAGGTCAATTAAATCTTTTTAAAAACTGTAAATATTTCTTCAAAAAAATTAAAAAAATGACTATTAAAGCCAATCGAAAGGAAAATTACGGACAATATTTTACTTCAACCATAGTAACTGAATTTATGGTTAAATTATTAATTCAAGAATTAAAAAAAGGACATATTTTGAATAATTATAAAATTACTGAGTTATCTGTTTTAGAACCTGCAGCTGGTGATGGTTCTTTTCTTAAAACTCTAATTAAATATGGTTTTAAAGATATTACTGCAATTGAAATTGATGATTATTCCTTTAACCGGCTAAATAAAAAGTTTAAAGATAAAATTGACATAATAAATTCAAATTTTTTAGGATCAAGCGAAAAGCAAAAATACTGCTTAATTATTGGAAACCCACCTTATATTGGTCAAAATTATGCATCAGAAATATTTCAAGAATATGTTCAGAAATATCCAATCTGTAAAGAATTCTTTTCTGGAAATATGGATTTATTTTATTGGTTTATCCATCAAGCAATACGGAAATTAAAGCCAAAAGGTTTATTGTGTTTTATAACAACAAATTATTGGATAAAAAAGGGAGAAAAAACAGGTATAGCAAAATTAAAACCCCATATTATAGAAGAATGTTTTCTCAAGACTTATGTAGATTTATCAAATTTGAAAATTTTTAAGGACGCTCCAGGGCAGCATAATTGTATTTTCATCTTACAAAAAAAAAACAACGAGGAAAAAAGAAATAAAACGGATAAAAAAATTAAAATTATTCAATTCAAGAAACACTCGAAATTTCAAGATTATAATTCTATTTTTCAACTTGCTGATTTTAATTATATATCTTATGATAGTGCGACAACAAATCAAAGTTTGAAAAAAAATGGGAGTTGGAATCTTCTTTATCCTGAGGAAGTTAAAGTAATTATTGATAAAATCGAGAATACATATAAAAATGATAGTGGGAGAGTTTTATATCTAAAAGATTTCTTTCAAATAAGAAATGGTATAATTTCCATTAAAGATAGAGTATTTATTTTGAAGGAAAATGAGGATATCATTAGAAAAAATGGAGATTTTTTCCTCAAAATAGAAAAAGATCATTTAAAACTAAATGAATTGGAAAAAAATCGCTTGAAGAAAATATATAAAGGGAGAGCCATTCGTCCGTATGGTTTTAATGAAGATGATTATTTAGGTTGGATGATATTTTTTGATAAGAATGAATTTGGATCTAATAATTTTGACCCAGATAAAAAATACCCGGTTTTAATGAGATATTTATATCAATTTGAAGATGAACTGAAAAACACCTTAATTAAATGCAAAGAATCTCCAAGAAATTGGCTATTTCCAAGACGTGGTTTTAAAATTCATAACTTGAGAAATAAAAGTGGAATTGAATACTTAGAACCTTATTATGAGAACCAAAAGAAAATATTTTTTTCCTATATTTCAAAGGAAAATGTATTTGGATTTGCAAGAGTCCCTTTTTATGCCACATCAGATACCTATTTTTTACACAATGATGGAAAGACAGCGGATTATCTTTTTTTAATTGCCTATTTAAATTCTAAATTAATGAAATTCATTTTTTACGCGAAAGGATTAGAAATTAAAAGATCCAAAAGTAAGCTTGAAAATGAGATACCCATTATCAGTTATGAGAATCTTAAGACTCAAGAAAAAAGAGACATTTATAAAATTATTCGAAAACTTTCAAAAGAATTAATTACCAATTCCTCGCAAGATTTAGAAAAAATAGAACTATATAAAAAAGAGATTGATAAATTAATTTTTAATTTATTGGATTTAAATGAAAAAATAATAGATTCCCTTATTTCGAAATATTATTCCAAATAATTAAATTTCAATTTAGTTGCGCACACTTTAATTTTATATAACAATTAATTATTGTAAAATTGTGTAAAATATTCTTAATATTTCCTTTAATAGAAAAAACACAACTTTATATTGAGATGTAAAAATATTGACTAATATGAAGATGCAAAATAAAGTGGCTTTAGTCACCGGAGGTGCATTAGGCTATAAGAGTGGCGGTCCATCAATTGGAAGTGCAATTGCATTTAAATTTGCTTCCGAAGGTGCTAAGGTAGTGGTTATTGATATTTTAGAAGAAATGGGTAAAAAAACTATTGATAAAATAAAGGAAAATGGCGGTGAAGGCTTATTTGTAAAAACAGATGTTACAAAAACGAATGAGATTAAAAAAGCAATAGAAATTACAAATCAAAAATTTGGGAGATTAAATTGTCTAGTGAATTGTGCTGCTTCTTATGAAGGTGATATATTTAAAAATATTGCAGAAATATCGGAGGAGGATTGGAATTATATTATTGATGTTAATTTAAATGGCTATTTCAGGTTTGCTAAATATGCAATCCCATTGATGCTAAAAGGTGATGGAGGAACTATAGTAAATATATCATCGGGTGCAGCTTTTAATGTTTTTAAAAACTTTTGTGTCTATCCTGTGACAAAAGCAGCAATCAATGCCTTAACAAGAACAATAGCTGTAGATTTTGCTCCTCAAATTCGGGCAAATGCTATTTGTCCGGGATTTGTCAGAATTGCAAATTCAGAGGGCAATCGAACCCCAGAAGAAGTCGAGCAATGGATTGAAGGAATTGCTAAAACTTATCCCCTAAAA
>JAHLWE010000418.1 GCA_019058135.1 Promethearchaeota archaeon
ATATATATGTTTTCTTTAATATTTTCGAATTAAATAAATGTACAGAAAAGTTCTCTGAAATTTTTCTTAATATGGATTATAATCATAACACCATTATCAAGATTATAAAAAGTGGATGATATGAATTCAAAAAATGAAAAAGTAAATACAAACAATTTTAAAGAGGAATTATCCATAGCTGAAAAATTAATCCAAGAAGAGAAGTTTGAACAAGCATTAAATTTACTTGAAAAAATGAAAAATTATGATGATGATGTTTTTGATGATGCCCTTGCTCATAATTTTTTCATGCTTTATTCTAATACACAATCCATTGTTAGAGGTAAAAATATCTATCAGAATTTATTATCGCTCTCAAAAATAAAGGAAAAAGCATCCTATAAAGAAATTTTTGAATATTTAAAAGATAAAAATATTAATTTAGATATTGATTCAATTAAAAGAGAAATAGAGCTCTTAATTTTGAAGGGTATAGTATCTTGGAAATCTAATAATAATATAATATTTTTCGTAAAGTAAAAATGAATTTAAATTTTTAGTGTAATAGGTTCAATATTTGCCACTTTTCCATAGGTTCCAATTATCCACATATAAATACAATATTTTAGATTTTTATAATTAGGTTTAGCAAAATTCATATGCCCAAGATGTCCCGGAAATAATAACCCCTCACCATTATATCGCTCCCTAACAATGGATTCACCACTAATATTTATTAAGTACTGTGTTACAGCAGTAGTTTTATCAGGTATGCAAAAAATATAAACTTCTGGAAAACCATAGTGTATATGAGGATAAATTTCTAAATCTCCATTTGTAGATTTTTCAATATTAACGCTAGTTACAACCCCTTGCTTTAAAGATATGGATGGAATATCGGTTAATCCTGACATAAAATAACCATTTTTAAATGCGGTCCAAACGGTTCTGAATGTTCCCATTTTTTTATTGTCGCTTAATTCACCTCGGGGTAAAAAGTTATTAAATTCAAATCTTTGTAAATCAAATTTACAATCTGGATTTATATCTGTACTAATAATAGGCGTTTTTACGATACAAATTTTATTATTTATTAAATCTTTTTCTATGGGATATATTTGAACAGAAGTATTTGGAGGTAGGAAGAACATATCAAACTGTTTTAATTCATATTTTCTATCTTTTAAAGTTAATTGAGATTTACCTTTTAATAACGCGGCATTTGCAACTTGTTTATTTTTAGTCTCAATGATAAAATTTTCATCAAAATAGAAATATTCTACAGATGTATCTCCAAGACTTTTTTTTAATTTACCAGAAACTGGATCATCAAAAAAAAAATCTTGCATCTCTTTTTTTGATAAAATTTTACTTCGTTTTGATATTTTAAACTCACCAAAAAGAATTTATTTTTTCTTTTTCAGAAATTATTTCTTCTTCTAATTCCCCTTTATATATTCCTTTTTGAATCACATACATCATTATCTCATCAGTTCCCCCCCCAATTCGCAATAAGCGAACATCTCTTAGGCACCTTTCAATTGAATATTTATTAGTATATCCGATTCCACCCAAAATTTGAAGTGCATCATCGCATATTTCATATGCTATTTGGCAACAAAATAATTTAGTCATTGCTGCTAATGTTCCACTTTCCATCGTATTAATCATCCTGTTTAATAAAGATTTTGCTGCTTCAAATTTAGTAGCCATTTTTGCAATTTTAAAGCTAATTCCCTCAAATGCGGAGATAGGTCTTTTGAATTGAACCCTTTCTTGTGAATATTTTATAGCTGTATATAATGCCGTTTTTGCAACTCCTAGGGCTTGAACTGACAATGCAACTCTCTCAGGAGCAAGCATATTTTGCA
This sequence comes from Promethearchaeota archaeon, assembly GCA_019058135.1. Classification (GTDB taxonomy): domain Archaea; phylum Asgardarchaeota; class Lokiarchaeia; order Sigyniarchaeales; family SOKP01; genus 6H3-1. Next base: position 1,851 of record JAHLWE010000418.1, read on the forward strand.
AACTAGCAATAGATGATGTCTTGCCGGATGAGCGTTTGGACGAATCCTTTTTTAATTCTTTGAAAAATAACGCATTTTCAAATGGGATTCTTATTTGATTAAGTTTTAAATGCCCGAGATGTAGTCCGTGAAGTCCCATCATTTGATATTCTTCAATAACTTCAAAACCATCCCATGCAGATTCTATTATAAAAGCTCCATTACGAGCATATACAACAAGATAATCTGCAATACTACCATTTACAATAAACCGCTTTTCACCTGTTAAGATATATTCATCGGTATTTTCATCTTTCTCAGCAATTGTTTTCATTCGTGATAAATCACTCCCTGCATCAGGCTCTGTAAAACAAAAAGCTCCAATTTTTTCTCCTTTTACTAAATCTTCAACATAATTTCTTAGTTGTTTTGTTTTACCAAACATTCGAATTAAAAAAGCTGGATAAGATCCTGATAATCTTGCCATATCAACAGATAAACTATAGCCAGAAATAGCTTCAGATAATATTAATTCATATTTCGTGGGAAGTCCCAACCCTCCAAATCGTTTGGGAAATGTAACACCACAATATCCTTTTTTACCAAGAGATTTTATAATATCCCACATTTCTTTTTTCCCATTTTCAATGTCATCAATAAAAGGAGCGAGCTCATTTTTTAACGTTTCATCAACCTCATTTTTCCACACCATTTCTTGTTCCGTTAAGTTCGGAAATATACTTCTCATCTTAATGTATCAATCTATTTTTTTCTTAAGGAATTTGAATTATTTTTTTCTTTTATATATAATATATTATGCCTTTTTAACATAAATATTTCACTTGATTCTTACTTAGAATTAAATCTTGCATGATTCTAATCAAGTAACATTAAAATTTAATAAGAATTTAAACAAAATTTGCATTTAAAATAAAACATTACTTTTAAAAGATTAAGATATTCAAAAAATATTTTATAAATTATATTACGAATTAAATTATCTCATAGAATAGTTTGAATTCTAACTTGTTGTTGAGAATTTGTTTCGATAGTAGAGATTAAAGTATCGATTTCTTGCCTTGTTTTATATTCAATTATTTTTTCTTCTCCTGGTAGCCATGCACTAAAACCTGTCATATGCTTATAGGTCTCGAATA
>JAHLWE010000419.1 GCA_019058135.1 Promethearchaeota archaeon
ACCCAGATAAAAAATACCCGGTTTTAATGAGATATTTATATCAATTTGAAGATGAACTGAAAAATACCTTAATTAAATGCAAAGAATCTCCAGGAAATTGGTTATTTCCGAGACGTGGTTTTAAAATTCATAACTTGAGAAACAAAAGTGGAATTGAATACTTAGAATCCTATTATGAAAACCAACTGAAAATATTTTTTTCCTATATTTCAAAGGAAAACATATTTGGATATACAAAAGACCCTTTTTATGCAACTTCTGATACTTATTTTTTACACAATGATGGAAAGAAAGCGGACTATCTTTTTTTAATTGCGTATTTAAATTCTAAATTGATGAAATTCATTTTTTACGCGAAAGGATTAGAAATTAAAAGATCTAAAAGTAAACTTGAGAATGAGATACCCATTATCAGTTATGAGAATCTTAAAACTCAAGAAAAAAGGGACATTTATAAAACTATTCGGAAACTTTCAAAAGAATTAATTGCTAACTCCTTGCAAGATTTAGAAAAAATAGAATTATATAAAAGAGACATTGATAAATTAATTTTTACTTTTTTTGATTTAGATGAAAAAATAATAGAAGAGCTTATTTCTAAATATTATTCCGTATAACGAACTTCAAAGTTGGTTAATTTTAAATATTAATTTATCGCAAATCTTATTATTAGAATTAATCAAAATCAATAAATTTTTTTTTGAATTGATCAAAAATGAGTAAAAATTCTAACGAAAAAAGTCCCTTTGCTTCAAAAATATGGTTAAAATCTTATGATGAGCATGTAAAGCCAGAGATTGATTTAAAGTTAATGTCTTTGGCTGATATGATGAAGAAAACAACAAGAGAATTTCCGAATAACCTTTGTTACGATTTTCAAGGAGATTGTAAAACATTTCAGGAAGCAGAAAAATTAATTAATAGTTTTGCTAATTTTCTTGTAGAGAATGGCATTAAAAAGGGCGACAGAGTTGTAATAAATCTGCCTAATTGCCCTCAATATATTATTGCCCTATTTGGAACCTTTTACGCTGGATGCGTTTCAAGTGGTATGAATTTTCTCTTGAAATCAAATGAAATATCCTATCAATTAAAAGACAGCGGAGCAGTTGCTTTAATAACAATGGATTCTTTTTATGAAGAAAATGTGCGTGAAGCTCTTTCTATGGGAGGGACCGATGTTAAAATCGTGATAATAACAAATATTGCAGATACTTTAGATTTAGAGCCAGAGATGAAAGAACAATTAATAAAAATCGGTAAAATTCCTTACGGTGAAGTCGTACCAATAGAAGGTATAAAATTCTTTACCTTTAAAGAAATTTTAGCACATTATTCAAGTGAAAAAACTCCTGAAATTAAAATTGATCCCAAAAAAGACATCGCATTACTTCAATATACAGGTGGAACCACCGGTCCTCCAAAGGGAGCAATACTTACACATGAAAATATGATATCGATGATGCAATTAGTTTATCATTGGTTTGAACCAGCTGCTAATCCAGGAGATGATTATTATATTTCTGGATTTCCTTTCTTTCATTTAGCGGGATTACAATTCAATTTACAAACTGTATATAACGCGGCAGCTCAAATCTTAGTAGCTAATCCCAGGGATACAGCTTATATTACAAATAAAATGAAAGAATATGAAGGTAAAATTTCCTTAGCATATAACGTTCCCACTCTTTATTTAATGCTTTTAACCAATCGAAAATTTAAAAAGTTAGATTTCAGTTCTATTAAAGCTTTTATTTCTGGCGCAGCTCCTTTTGCAACAGAAAGTATTAAAGAGTTTGAAGAAATAGTTGGAAAAAATAAAGTATTAGAAGCTTACGGTATGACAGAGGCATCTCCAGGTGTAACTATGAACCCTTATCTTGGGGAAAAAAAAATTGGAACTGTTGGTGTTCCTCTTCCAAATACAGAAATAAAATTGGTAGATGTTAGTGATAGAGAAAAAGAAGTACCTATTGGTAAGGCTGGTGAGATTGTTATAAGAGGTCCTCAAATTTTTAAAGGCTATTGGAATAAACCAGAGGAGACAAAAAATGCTCTAAAAGACGGATGGTTTTATTCTGGAGATGTTGGGATAATGGATGAAGATGGTTATGTAAAAATAGTTGACCGAACAAAAGATATGATAATAGTTAGCGGTTATAAAGTTTTCAGTGTTGAGGTTGATGATAAAATGAATAAACATCCAGCAATTGAACTTGCATCTACCGTTGGCCTTCCTGACCCAGACCGTCCTGGCTCTGAAATAGTAAAATTATTTGTACTTCTAAAAGAAGGATATAAAGACTCTGAAGAAATAAAAGCAGATATTTTAAAATTTGCAGAAGAAAATTTAGCCAAATATAAGGTACCTAAATTAATAGAAATTCTTGAACAAATGCCCTTAACTTCTGTTGGTAAAATTGATAAAAAAGCTTTAAGAAAAATGTAATATTTTTTTTTTTCTAAAATATTCATTATATATCTAATACTGCTATGTAATACAACGTAAGTTATTTTTATTGTAGGTGATTTTAATTGTTTCACTTATTATAAAGCATTCACTACAAGTTGAAATATAGAAATTTTTTTTTTTTAGCCCAAATGTTTTTCAAACAGTAACACACCGGAGGGATCGTCGTCATAATATGAGAATCCAATTTCTTTAATAATTGCTGTAATTTTAGGATGACAAAAAACTATGAATTTCTCAAAATTTTTAGTTTGAAGATCAATTTGAATAATATGTTGTAATAACTCGCGTACTGCTGTTGGTTCTCCATAAACAATCATCCAAATTTCATTATTTTTTGGATCTTCTTGAAAGTGTGTTCTTTTAAATTCAATTTTTTGTAAAATCGCTCCGGAGTTTCTTATCCAAGACCAATTTTTATTCACAAAATATTCTAATTTTAAGGGGGTATAGGACCAACCAACACACAATTCATCTCCTGGACCATTTGGTATATTTCTATAAATTTTTAATGCTTCTTTCGCTGTGATATTCTCAACTTCTGAAGAAGGTCTTTTAATTAGCTTGAGTGTTTTTATATCTGATTCAAGAATATTCATAATCTTCTTTTTTTGAAATCCAAATTTTTTAGCAAGCGAAATTGAATCAAAATTTTTAGACCAAGTACTATATTGAGCAGTTTTTGCCTTAATTTGTTTAGCATATTCCAATGCATATTTTATCATCTCTTTGCCAATCCCTTGGTGTTGAAGCGAAAATTTTACTCGTCCACCTTCCAACCACACCAAATCTTTTGACATTATTTTAATCCTCCCAAATCCAATTAAAATTTTTTTTTCTTCATCTTTAAAAGCTCCATAGTTTATACATTCCTTTTGTTGAAGCCACTCTTCTATAACATTTGGAATATAATCATCGCCTTCCCAGATATCTTTGCTAATATTTTTAATAGCAAGAATATCTTCAATTTTTAATTCTCGGAAATATATCTCCATCTAAATCACTCCAAAGATAAAATTGTGAATATTAAATATCAAGTTTTTTGTGTTGATATTATTAAAATTCATCAAAAAAACTTTTAACCAATATTTATTGCTACTTCTTAAAAGTATAATTTCATTTTTAAAATATGATCTAATAAAATAACTGAAATTTATTATGACATTTTCAATTGTGGCATATGACCCAAAAAATATTGAATGGGGTGTTGCTGTTCAATCAAAATTTGTTGCTGTAGGAGCAATAGTTCCATTTGCAAAGGCAGGTGTTGGAGCAATTGCAACTCAAGCTTATGCTAATACCAGTTATGGTCCTAAGGGATTATCATTACTTAAAAAAGGTCTCACAGCTGAAGAAACGATTGAAAAATTGATTAAGCATGATGATCTAAAAGAACAAAGACAGGTAGGTGTTGTAGATTCTTATGGTAAAACAGCATCATTTACCGGAAAAGAATGCTTTGATTGGGCTGGACATATAATCGGAAAAAACCATGCATGCCAAGGAAATATTTTGGCTTCAGAAAAGGTCGTATCAGTAATGTCAAAGGCATTTCTGGAGACTAAGGGTGATTTGATAGAAAAATTATTTGCCACATTAGAAGCCGGACAAGAACAGGGTGGTGATAAGAGAGGTCGAGAATCAGCTGCAATTCTAATAGTAAAAGAGAAAGGAGCATATGATGGAGGTACAGATAGATATATTGACATTCGAGTTGATGAGCACCCTAATCCCATCCATGAGCTGAGAAAAGTGTTTGAGATTTATGATATGTGCTTGCTTCAAAGAGAGGATCCCAACGACATTATCAAGTTAGAAGGAGATGTGATGAAAATCGTAAAAGAGAGACTTAAAGACGATGGATTCTATGAAGGAGAAATCACTGGAATATATGATAATAAAACAAAAGAAGCTTTAAAAAACTGGTTACATACCAATAACTTCGAGGTAAAAGAAAGAGAAGATGATAATATGTGGGGTTCTGTTTATAGATTTATAATAAAATTGAAGGAAAAAAATTAAAACGCTATTAAAATTTTCTTCTCAAAAATATAATCATTTTTCGAAAATTTTTATTTTTTTGAAATAGCTCTCTTTCTATGTTTTCATTAAAAATCCATGCTGAATTAGAAAATTGTTAGTTATATTTTTATATTCTTTTTTATTTAACCTTGATTTTTAGATCCAATTTATCATTAGAGAATATTATTTTTATAATCGAAACATTTATAAGGGTTGATTGACAATCATTAATTGACAATTAATAATTGAAAAAGATTGGAGGTAAAAAAAATGAATAATGATGATTATAAGAGATTTATGAAAAGATTTCGTGATTTATTTGAAGGTTTTTCAGATTTTTTCGATAAAGATTTCGGTTTTTCTGAATTTTCAGAGTTTCCAATGATTAATTCTGATAAAGATATCAATTTCAAGAATAATAATATCAAGTCGTATTCTATATCATATCATTATCAAACGGGGATGGATAAACCTGAGATCAGGGTAAATGGAGATGTTGATGATGAAATGCTTTCTAAATTCTTAAAAGGGATTCCGAAATTCATTACAGAACGACCTACGATAAAGAAAATATCATTAGTACCTGAAAGTAAGGAAGAGATAAGAGAGTTAAAAGCCAGTATCGAACCATATACAGAAATTACGGATTTTGAAGATCAAATTGAAATTTGTTTAGAGCTTCCAGGCGTTGAAAAGGAAGATCTTAAGTTGAATTTTGATGAGAAAGGAGAAGAATTAACAGTAGAGGCTAAGAGAGATGGTAGAAAGTTTTATAAGGAAATTAAATTGCCTATAAAGCTTGATATCAAAGATTATACTTTAGAATTAAAGAACGGTATTGCATGCTTAAAGTTTAAACGTAAAAAATAGAAGGAAAGTTAAAAAATTTGAGAAAAAAATAGGAAGATTATTTTTTTTTATAATTAATATTTATTTAAATCTTAACAAGAAATTTAATTAAATTAATTTAAAAGATCATATTATAAGTGAAAATTGTGAGTTCAAATAAAAATAAAGAGAAAGATTATCTTAGGATTGCAGATGCATTAAAAGAAGATTCTGGTCGTGGTATTTTACGTATAGATCCAATGATATCTAGAAAACACAATTTAGGAACAGGAGATGTAATTGAAGTTTATAATGAGAATAAAGACAAAAGAACAGCTGGATTATTATATCCTGGCCGACAAGTAGATGTTGGATCGAGTATCATTAGATTAGACAGTTCATTAAGGCGAAATCTTGGCGCTTCTATTGATGATTGGGTTACTGTAAGAAAAATAGAAGCCAAACTGGCAGGAACTATTACGTTTGCTTCAATTGGAAGGCCAGTCGTTATAAGGGATTCAAAAGCATTAGCAAATTTATTAGATAATCGTGTAGTTACAAAAGGAGATATCATTAGTTTTTATGCAATGGGACAAAGATTTGATTTTATGATTATGAAATTTACTCCTCAAGCTGAAGCAGTTAGAATTCATACTAAGACTAAAATAATAGTTTCAGAGAAAGCCATAGAAGAGATTGAAGCTGCTGAAAAGTTACGAGTAACTTATGAAGATATCGGAGGGTTATATGAAGAGATTAGAAAAATTAGAGAAATGATTGAGTTACCGATGAGACATCCAGAATTATTTAAAAGAGCGGGCATATCTCCGCCAAAAGGAGTTCTCTTGCATGGACCACCAGGAACGGGTAAAACGTTATTAGCAAGAGCAGTTGCTTATGAAACAGATGCACATTTCATAACTATTTCAGGTCCAGAGATAATGAGTAAATTTTATGGGCAAAGTGAAGAAAATTTGAGAAATATATTTGAAGACGCGAAAAAAAATGCTCCTTCGATTATTTTTATTGATGAATTAGATTCTATAGCTCCCAAGAGAGGTGAAGTTACTGGAGAAGTTGAGAGAAGGGTTGTTGCTCAATTGTTATCTCTTATGGATGGTTTAGAATCGAGAGGAGAAATAATTGTTATTGGAGCTACAAATAGAGTGAATGATATTGACGAGGCATTAAGGCGTCCAGGCAGATTTGATAGAGAAATCGTTATTGGTGTTCCAAATAGAGACGGACGATATGAAATCTTACAAATTCATACAAGAGGAATGCCCTTATATAAGGATGTTGACTTAGAAGAATTAGCAGATAGAACCCATGGATTTGTAGGAGCAGATATTGAAGCATTAGCTAAAGAATCAGCTATGTTAAGTTTAAGGCGTATTTTACCTGAAATAGATATGGAGAAACCAATACCAGCAGAGATTTTAAATAAAATTCAAATTACGATGGAGGATTTTAATCAAGCACTCACTAGTATTGAACCATCGGCATTAAGGGAAGTATTAATATCTACGCCTAAAGAAACCTGGGATGATGTTGGCGGATTAGAAGATGCAAAACAGCAATTAAAAGAGATTATTGAATGGCCACTTAAATATCCAAACTTATATAAGCATATGAATTCAAAACCACCAAATGGAATATTACTATTTGGCCCACCTGGAACAGGTAAAACATTATTAGCAAGAGCCTTAGCTCACGAGACTGAAGTAAATTTTATTTCCGTAAAAGGTCCTGAATTTTTATCAAAATGGGTTGGAGAGAGCGAAAAAGCCGTTAGAGAGACCTTTAGAAAGGCAAGAATGGCAGCTCCTTGTATAATATTTTTTGATGAAATCGATGCAATTGCGAGTATAAGAGGTATGCATATAGGTTCTCAGGTAACTGAACGAGTGATTTCTCAACTTTTAACTGAAATGGATGGTTTAGAAAAATTAAGGGACGTTGTATTAGTTGCAGCCACGAACAGGCCAGATATGTTAGATCCGGCTCTATTAAGAGCAGGAAGATTTGGGAGACATGTTCAAATTAATTTACCGGATAAGGAAGCGCTTATTAAAATCTTTAAAATCCATTTAAAAGAAAAGCCAATTGGTGATGATGTAAATATAGATGAATTAGCTGAAAAATTAGATGGTTATACTGGTGCAGATGTTCAAGCAATAAGTGAAGAAGCTACATTACTCGCCATTAGAGAATCAGTTTTACAAAAGCAAATATTAAATGAAGAACAGGAAAAAATAGAAACAATAAAAATTGAAAAAAAGCATTTTGAAGAAGCTATTAATAAAATTTTAAAGCGTGCAGATGAACATACGAAATCTTATATGAGAGCTAAGAGAACGGTGGGTCCAGAAGAAAGTCTATATGGTTAATATAATTTTAAATTTTTTTTTAATTTAATAACAATCTAATAATAAACCAAGGTGGAAAAATATCGTTTTAAAAGAAGAAGAGAATAAAAAGGAAAGAAATCTTGATACTTTTTTAGAGATTATAGGAAATCCTACAAGAAGAGCAATTTTAAGTAAGACTGCGAAAGTTCCATTAACTGTTAAAGAATTATCTGATACTTTAAAAATTTCAAGACAAGCAGTTCACAATCAGATGGAGCTACTTAAAAAATTTGGTATCGTAGAAGAATTTGATATTTCTGGTAAAAAGGGGAAAGCGTATAAGATAAAAGATAATATTTCAATAAACATTGATTTATCCCCCAACTATTTCAATATTAAACATAATTTAGATCAAAAAGAAGAAAAATCAAATATAATCGATGAGCAAATTTCTGAAATTTATTCTGATTTAGATGAATTTAAGGATGAATCCGAAAAAATTCATTATTTAGGTAGAGAAATCGGGGAATTGGATAAAAAATTAAATGACTTAGATCACGAACGAAATAATATTATATTAAGAAAAGAGTGTTTATTGGGAAAAATTAAGGAAAATTTAGATATGTTATATAATGAAGAATCAGGTTTATCTAAAGTATATAGAAATCAAGGCAAAGAGATCTTATCAACCTTCTTTTTCAGTCCTGAAAAGTTCTTTGGGAGATTTAATATCGAAAATCTAATTGATGAGATGTTTTATCTCAAGAGAGATGAGATAGAACAGGCAAAAAGTGAAATTTCAATTAAAATTTTATTAAAAGATATGTCTAAATTGATGGATTTTCTATGGAAAGAAGATGAAAATGATTGGTTTTTTGATTTTTAATTAGAAAAAAAATTAGTTTTCCTTATTCGATGTTACTAAAAACATAATTTTAAGAAGCTTATTTTAGTGGGGCTAATTAAAAATTTATAGAAGTGAAATTTTTATTTAGAAAATATTATATTTTAATTGGAACTGGTAAATTTCATAAATGATTGGACTCTGATTATAATTTCGAAATCTAACGATAAAGAAGCTAAAAATTTAAATGCTCAAGAAGAGCAAATCGATAATATATTAAAAGCCACAGATGTTGAGGGCGAAAAATTAGTTTTTTCTTGGAAATTTAAAGATGTTAATAAAAAATTAATTTATGATTTGAATAAATGTGTTGGATGCAGTTTTTGTAAATTGATTTGCCCCACAGACGCAATTGAATTAGGCCCAGTTCCCGAAATCGCACAAGGTATTATAGAAAATGCACCTTATATCTTAATTGATTATGATAAATGCTGTTATTGCATGTTATGTCCTGTTGTTTGTATAAATGATGTATATGAAACGACTATAAAACCTGAAGAACAAATAATTTTTGACCAGTATCCAAAACTTAAACCTTTTTATGAGATTGATTTTGAAAAATGCATTAAGGACACGAAAAATGAGATATGTAACTTATGTTTAAAAGTCAGGGAAGGAAATTTTATTAAAGATTTTTTCAAAATTCAAAAAGAATGTCCAACAAAATGCTTTAAACTTGAATCTCCAATTAAAGGAGAGGTTATAATTAAACAAAATATGCTTCATCGATGCGATCCAACAGGTTGCAAGGCTTGTGTGAATATTTGTCCCACCGAATCTTTTTTTATTCCTGAAACTGCCGAGGATGTTAAAAAATACGGAAAAATTGCAGTGAAAGATGATGATTGTATATATTGCGGATCATGCCAAAACAGTTGTCCTGAGGATCTAATAATAGTTAAACGGTTTGACATTGAAATCGAAGACCCAAAAGATTCTGAGAATTTTCCATGGATACAGGGCTGGAGAAGAAATATTAAAAGAATTTTAAGAGAGAAGTTATTGGATAAAAAAGAGCAGATACAAATTCCATTACCAGAAGAAGAACAAATTATACCTTCTGAAGAAGATTATTCTTTAGAGAAGATCCCGCAATTATCTGAAGCTGACAGGGAAATATTCCAAAAATTAAATAATCGAATTCAATCATTATTATCGAAATCAAAAATTCGTTATTGGATTGAAAATACCAAGATTGAAAAAATAAAGCAAGAATTAAAAAAGAGTAAAAAAAAATAGTTCCCGATTTGAATAAAGAAAAGAGGAACTAAAATTTATTTAATTAAATTGTTTTCTAAAATATTGATATGTCTTATTTTTCTTTAAATCCATTTGAATCAGAGGAAAATCATGAGGGAGATATTGACACTATAACCTTAATTAGAGAACAAATGCTTACAGATATTGAAAGAATACAAGCAATATTATTTGATGACACATATGTTGTTGATCAGGATTATGAAAACCTATCTGATGAAGAAAAGAAAATTTGTGATAATTTCTTAAAATTTTATTCTATTTGTCCAATATGTAAAGGAGAAAATCATAAAGATGATTTAATGAGATTTTATTTTGAAGAAACTGAATTTACGAAAAAATTAAGAGATAATTTGTTAAAATTAATGGATAATTCAAAAAATTATAAAAATAAAATTGTTATAGGAATACCTTGCTGCCAATGCTTTAAAAAAATTTTTGGTAGTACTAAAAATATTTAATTTTCAAAATATAATTTTGTAAAAACTTTCTCATCTTCGTTTATAGATTGAAAATATTTTGTAATATTTGTAGATGGCTTTTTTCCATTTAATATAATACAATCTAATTTATTTTTTTTTATCAGGTTTAATAAGTAAGAATCAATTGGTGTAGATTTTTTTTTTAATATAGGTATTCCAGTAATTCTATTAATTTTTATGGGATTGAATAATAGATCGTTTTTTTGAAATTTTTGAAAATCATTTATTGATAAATTCTTAATTAATTTATTACCATCTTTGCGATAAATACCATCTATATCTTTAATTAAAAAACAATTTGAGAGATTTAGCTTACTGGCAATAAAATATGAAATCGAATCTGAAGTAACTTCCCAGTTATGGGGAAGCTCATCATTTCTTTTTAGATATTTAAAGGTTGGAAAATTAATTATTTTAAACTGTCCAGATGACGACACTAACCTTGTTAATTCAATGAATGAATCAGTAAGAGTAAAATCTTTATTGAGATCTTGAATTTTTATAGCATTCAGATCCATAATTTTAATTGCTTGCCAATGCGCAACCTCATCATTGATTTCTCCTCTTTTATAGGATTTTCGAATTTCATCAACATTAGAGCCCCCTCCAGCTATTAGAATTATTGATTTTATCGACGGTTTAATTTCTTTAATGGCACGTAATTGGGAGATAGTATTATCTAAATCAGTCTTGTTCTCGATTATTTTTCCTCCGATTTTAAATAGAAGAACGTTATCAATCATCTATAAATATCAACATTTTTTTATATAAATAGATTTAATGCCCCCGCAACAGCAATAGCGGAGGATATTACGTTATCTGGAAACTTGGTTATGTCTGAAAAGCTTACTACATTATTATATCCCAAATTACTTAGCGCAGTATTTGTTAAAAATGTCTCACCTAAACCCGTTGTAATAAATAATGGATTTTGCGTTAAATCTGGCAGTCTATAAGATGTTTGTTCCATAAACAACTGAATTTCATCCATAATAATTTTAAGCTGAGCTTGATATATATAGTTGGCAATTGAATTCAACTCATCTTTTGTAGTTTGCTCTAAATCACTGCATATAATACGTGAAAGTCGAGCATAGCAATTATCAAAGGACTTAGAACGATTATCTGCAGTATCACAAGTATATTCCTCTTCGGTAATATGCCCTAAAATGCGATGAACATCTGCAATTAATGCAAACTTTTCAAATGAAATTCTACAATTTTTTCCCTTAAATGGAACAAAATGAGTTATTGAGGGAATAGTTGCTCTTAAAGCACCAGTATAAATTAATTCGTGATTCATTATTCTTGAAACATCATCTTTACCAATTGTTTGAGGTTTTCCATATTTAATCGGAATAAGATCAATAGTTGTTGAACCAGCATCAATTAAAATACATTCCGGCTTATAAAAGCCGATAAATAGAGCTGTTGCAACCCAATTTGCTCCAGCAACATTTAGATAATTTTCCAACGCATCTTGAACTTTAAGGAATATATTTTGATTGTTGATCACCATTATTTTATCTGACTCGAAGACTCTCTTTAGCGCATTTAAGATGGTTTGAATCCCTTCCCTTTTAGTTTGAAAAGCGTCAGACAACTCGGCTGTAATAGTAACTGCAATTTTATTTATATCATCGATATCAGTATTACTCTTTTCTAACAGTTGTGTGCTTAAATTTCTTAGCATATTAGGCAATTCTTTTAGGTTTTTTTCCCAAAATGGGTAATACCTAATAGCAGTAAGAATTTTGTTTAACTTTTTATTATCAAATTCCACTAACGCAGCTTTAGTATTTGCCCCTCCAATATCAAGTCCTAGCAAGTATATCTTGTCTGTCATTTATATTTTCAACTATTCACATAAAATATTTTAATTTCTTAAAGCCATAGTGAAATTAAAAAAAGAATCATCATCTAGATATATAAAGTCTCGGTAATTTGAATCTTGCTCTTAATATATTGGATTAATCTTTTTAATGATGGGTCAATGGCTTTTTCTTCTTCAATAAACTTACAATAGGTTAAACTGTTATTATAAATTTGATAAAGAATGATTAAATTTACTTGTTCAATATATTTTTGATCATTTTCTCGTTTTTGAAATTTTGGTAAATTAAAGTTGAATTTTGTGCGTATCTTTTGAAGAGGGTAAGATTTCACTAAATCTAGGGATTGATCTAATTCTAAAAATTCAAAAATATTTTCTTCAATTTTATATAATTTTTCCAAACCTAATTTTTTTCCAACTTCTAGTAATCTCTTTTCGAGAATATCATATGTTATTGTTCCGTTTATAAATAATTTGAATATCTCTAAAATATCGTGTTTTAAGTTCTCACATTCATATGTGAAATCATTAGATAATGATTTTTGTAAAAGAATTATTGGTATTTCAATTACCTGTTGTTTAAACCATTCAGTTATAATATTTACATTATTAGATGGAATTAAGGAAGAAACTTGATGGTAATTAATAACTTCATGCGAGAGAATTTCCTTCATTATGGAAATAATTGTATTAAAATCATCAGAAGATACTAACCACTCAAAGAAACTAGCTAATTGAATCATAATTAAATTAATTATTTTTTCGTTATCAGTAATACTACTCAATTTTTCTCTTATCGATTCTAGTAGTTCCGCAATTATTAACGATGAATCTTTAACTAAAGCTGATCTAAGTAGCTCTGTAAATTCCATTCTGCATTGATATATATCTGCTAATGAAAGATCAGATGAATAAACGAGTAAAGAAGTTGCTTGTTTTAATACGATTAAATCGAAATAGGAAATTAAGATGTATTCATTAATAATATTATTAAAATCATGTAAAATATTCTCGAGCTCTTTACCTTTATATACTGAATTTATATCATTTACGTTTATTAAGAAGTAACTATCTAATTGGTTAGCAAATTTTGATAATAAATCAATAATATAATCTATAATAGCAATTGGGAGATTAAATTTCTTTAATATTTCCAAAATATTGTCGTAATTGACTTTATAATGTAAAGCTCCCTCCACAAAAACCTTACCAACAGATTTTTTTAATTCATTATAAGGAATATTAATTGATAATCCACTAAATAATGGTTTAATGACATCCCAAATAACAAAATCAAAAAAATTTTTGTAAAGTGATTTAATCTCTAATTGCATTGTTTTAAGGATAGTTATTGTTTTTTGATCTAACGAAAATACATTTATTTTTCTTATATATATAGCTTTTCTTTATTTTTTTAAAAAATAGACAAAAATCAATAATATCTTAAATAGGAGGACTTAGATTATATCAATTTATTTATTACGAATTCAAGTAGTTCTTTTACATTTTCATCCTTTATTAAAGCATTAATTAGAAAAAAATCATTTTTATTTAAATTTAATTTATTCTTTAAAAATTGAATTTCCTCCTCATTAGCCAGATCCATTTTATTAAAAACTATGATAATTGGTATTTTGCCATCTTTGGAGAAATTATCACAAATTTCATAATATAAATCCACCTGACAATCAATATCATATCCGCAAGCTGGAGTAGGGTCAAATATGAAAATTATAAGATCAGAAATCAAGTTTAGAGCTAGTATTGCTTGCAATTCAATCTTATTTCTTTTTGACATAGGTCTATCCAAGATCCCTGGAGTATCAATTATTTGGAGTTTCATCATATCATAGTTTTTTTCTACTATATGATGTCCGATAATTATCTTTTTAGTTGTGAAAGGATATGGTTGAACTTCTGGTTTTCCTGTGGAAATTAATCTTACAAGACTACTCTTTCCTACATTAGGATACCCGGCAATAACTATTGAAGGAATTTCATAATCAATAGAGGGTATTCTTCTTAATTCTCCTCTAATTTCATTTAAATAATTTAAACTTTTTTTTTGTTTGTTTATTATTGAAGATATTCTTCCAAATACTGCTCGTCTATATTTCGCAATTTCTTTGGGGATTTCTGAATTTTTAATTCGAGTTTTATAATCTTTTTCAATTTTACTTAAGATAGGCAATATACCATTTAATTTTCCTAGAGTTAGTCTTAATTCATCAGTATTAACGATTAATGAGGCCAATTCTCGATAGAATTCGGGTATTTCCTGGATAATCGGGACCATCTTAATAATTTTTAATATTCTATCTATAATTTCTTTGATTGCGACTTGAATTCTTTTAATTTCTTTTTTTCTTGCTTTTAATATTTTAGGAGCATTTTTAGATACTGCCGCACTACTTTTCATAGCTCTACTAAAAGCAATATCTAGAAGTTCTAGAGATGTCGGGACACGATAAAAATTTGCGAAAGGATTAATCATTATATCTAAAATATTAAAGAACACAAAGAATAAATTTTTTTTTATAAATTGGACTTTAATCTTTCAGTCAATTTATTTATTTTCTCTTTAATTCCTACAATTTTATTTTCAAAATTAAATTGTTCTAAAGAATTTATATCAGTTGTTAATTCCAAGATTAATTGATACCTACCAAAACTTCTTTTCAAATTTCCTTGTATTTCATCATTATCTGCTTTTCTTTCGAGCATTTCGATTTTTGCAAGTTTCTGTTTAATTTCTTCTGGTACTTCTTTTGTTTTGGTTAGATTATTTGATTTATTCTCTATTTCTTGCTTAATATTGATAAAATCAGAGTTTAAGTGATTGTTGTTTTCAAACCCAATAACGTTTTGAAGACGTTCAATTGTTTTTTCTAACATCTTTATTTTTCCATCCCAACTTAATTTGAGATAGATATCAACAGCCTCTTCAAAAAATAAGATGGCTTCTGCGTAATTCTTTTTTCTCATCTCTATTTTTGCTTTATTTTCAAAGTCTTCAGCTTGTGATTCAAGAAGTGCTATGGAATCTACTATCTTTATCACCTATACCTCAATCCTTCAAAAATTTACACTAAATTGGGAAAATTTTTAGGAGAATTAATTTAACCCAGTTAGAAATTTTTGTTAATAATATAAATAGAAAATAAGTTTTAAATATTTTCTTCAAAAATAAAATAATATAGTATTTTTTAAATTTAATTATGTTCAAATTTGAGTAGAGAAGAATTATGCCTAAAAAATATAGAGCGAGCGTAATTGGTGCCACTGGAATGGCGGGACAACAATTTATGGAAGCATTAATAGGACACCCTTGGTTTGAAATCATATCATTGCATGGACACGCCTCGATTGGCAAAAAATTTGGTGAATCAATCAGGGGTTTTACAAGTTATAAATATCCAGAGGAAATAAAAGAAATGACAGTTACTGATATTAAAGATTTAGATCTAAATTCAATTGACATTGTTTTTTCTGCAATTCCTTCAGGGTATGCTCGAGAAATTGAGGGTGAAATTGCAACAAGTAAACCTGTGATAAGTACAGCAGCTGCTTATAGGTATGAAGAAGATGTTCCAATATTTTTACCTATTGTTAATGGAGAGCATTATAGAATTTTAGATATTCAAAAAAAGAAACGTGGGTGGAAAGGTTTTATTGTTCCTGGTCCTAATTGCACAGCTATCGGATTGGCAATTTCATTATATCCTATTTTAAAAAAATATGGTATTAAAAGTGTTCATATGGTTTCCATGCAAGCAATTACAGGAGCAGGTTATCCTGGCGTTTCCAGTTATGATATAATTGCAAATATTATTCCTCATATAGAGAGGGAAGAAAGAAAAGTAATGAGAGAGATTAAAAAGATTTTTGGAACAATAATTGAGGATAAAATACAAAATCTTGAATTTTTAATCGATTGTAAGTGTAATCGAGTACCCTCTATAAATGGTCATATGGAAAGTGTTTTTATAGAAACAGTTAATGAATTTGAAGATATTGAAGAGATCAAACAAACAATGAGAGATTTTGAAGGACAAACAGCAGGTTTAGATTTACCAAATGCTCCTGAATACCCAATAAAAGTTTTCGATGACCCTTATCGACCTCAACCAAGAATTGACCTTGATAATAAAGGGGATGAAAAAACGGGGATGATAACTTATGTTGGTGGAATAGAAAAGACGAATTTTACTAACGGATTAAAATTTACTGTTCTATGTCATAATACTGAACTGGGTGCAGGGCGAGGTGGAGTTTTGTCGGCTGAATATTTAATCGCTAAAAAATATATTTAACGTAAATTGCGCTAATATTTAAATTCTAATTGTTTATGAGAATATTTTAATTCCTACATTTTATGCTTAAAATTTAAAAAAAAATGTAAATTTAATCTTCTTTTTCTTCCTTTTTTAATTGCCTTCTAGAAAAAAATGTAAGAACTGCTCCAGTAAAACCAAAACCGCCCTTTAAAGCGATTAATTCTGTTATTAACTCTATGAAAAATCCTGTGATTGTACCCTGAATTATACCTGTTATTATAAATATTATTAAACTAATCAATCCTAAGCCAACTCCGAGACCAATAATAAATTTCCCAAGTCTATAACGACCCATTGCTACTATTAAAGCGCCAATAATAACTGAAGCACCACCACCTGCGGCTATGGATCCAAAGATTTTTAAAATTATTGAAAAAATTGTTGCCAATTCTTCTCTAATATATCCTATTGTTAATTCATAGATTACTTCATAAAGTACAATACTACCTGTAACGCACCCAAGAATCATTAAAGTTCCACCTAAAATGCAAAGAAAAATCCATTTCTTATTTTCCATATATTTTTCCCTCTTAAGATTTAAAATTCATATTTATCAATCAAAATTGGTAATAAATTTTTGATCTTTAATTTTTGAACTAAAGTGTTTTTCGGATAAATATTAAAGTAATTTTGATTTTGAAATTTTCTTATAGTTATTAATTTGGCAAATGGATTAAATCTATTCAAGTTTAATAAAAAGTTTTGAATGATTGATTTTATTAATGATTTATCAATTGAAATTACTGATGAGATATATCCAAATTTAGAAGATAATATATTCCTAATATTAGATAAAGAATTTAATTGATTATCTGAAATTATATCTGATTTATCAAGTAATGAAATTTTTTTCAGTTTTCCATTAAATATTTCTATAAGGTAAGCATTTGAAATTGAATCTTTTAGAAAAACTTGCTCATTAGATTTTCCTTTATTTGATGATTCCAAGTTTGTAAATATGATTATTATTTTATTTGATAATCCCCAAAGAGAATTGTGGATATTACAAATTAATTCTGGAATAGCCCAGTAGCTTAATTTTTTTAAATTAACATTATATCCAACTAATCGGCTAAAAAATTTTATAAAGAAATTATATATAATCGGTCTTGGATAAGAGTACCAATTAATTTCATAGCTTTTATAAGCATAAAGTAATTTTTGAAGTAGAAGTGAAAACCGGCCTTGCTCAAGGGGAAAATCACTCTCAATTAAATCATTTAAAAAATGAAAAAGTTGTTGAAAGTTAAAATAATAGGAAGATTTAAGTTTAAATTTTTTAGTAATTTTTTTTAAAAAGGTTTTTTTGTTTATTACATTAAAATCATAATTAAAACCTTCAAGATCTAATAATTTGATATTAATATTCGAAGTCAATTTCCTAATTAAAATTAACAAGTACAAATTTTCTTGGGCTAATATTATACCACTATTAAATTCAGGGAGTACTTCAAAAATTGATGTAAAAATTTTACTAGAATCAATAAAATTTAGATATCTAACTAAACGTTTAAGAAAAGTTATGAAAGAGGGTTCAGGATAAATGTATAACATATTCTTATTGATGAGATTATAGAATATTTGGCATAGATTATTCAAATAAGTTTTTAGATCAATACTATTTATACTACTAGTTAATGAATTTATTTTATATATTGCCTTTTCCGTGTAAATTCTTAACCCAGAAATAGTAATACCTTCTTTCTCCCTTAAATTATTCTGAAATTTGTTAAAAATTACTCCCAAATTATTAAAATCTTGGTCTTCAAGGGATTCGTTATTCTGGTCAATTTTTTTTACTTTGTAATGATTACCATTTTTATAAGTTAAATGTAAATAGCTTTTCTCAATTTTTTTTCGATCATTTGAGATTATAATATCTAAAACATGCTGCTTATCATTAACAAAATCCGGATAAATATATGAGACTAACTTATATAATAGAGCCGGGTCTATTTCTAATGGTGTGATTGGAATTCTTACTTTTATTAGAGATTTATCAAGATACTTTTTCTCACCAATTTTAGCATTGAAATCTAAAATTTTTAGCCAATTCTCTTTAAATATCTCATTAAGACTCATCAAAATCAACTGTTTTTTTGTGTTTTATTCAATTTTTTCATATAGAAATTTAGTGTAGGAAGATTACTTTTCTTAAAATATCTTAAAAAAAGATTCAATGTGTCTTGTAAATTTGGAGGGCATCCATGGATTTCTAGTATTTTTTTATTCTTTTTTTCTATAATGGCTTTTTTTAGAAATAAAGTCTTTATATCCCTTCCTTCTTTTTCAATAGTTCGAAATTCTCTTTTTTCAGTTGTCTTTATTGCGCAATCTCCGTATAGTAATATATTATTAGACGAATCGGGCTCCAGTGGGTTTGCTCCAACGAGATACGAGCATTGTGGTAAATAGTTCAAATCTTTTAAGAAAAAAGTTTTCAAAAAGTTTAATAGATAATATGATTGCAAGAAGCATCCGCTACAAATTTGACCTTTTTTGAGATTAAATTTTTGTACATAGATATCTTCTATCCTTTTTTTACACTGTCTAAAGGTTAAATTAATATCTTCAAGATTTTCTCCTGAGAGATTTATTTTTTCCAAATTTGAAATACCAATATTTTTTTCAATCCAATGAGAGATTAAGAAATTCTTTTTAGGATTAAGTCCCAGAATTTTTAAAGTTATATAGTCTGTTGCTATTGCTTCATTTCCACATACTATATGTTTGATTGGATTAATTTTTGAATCTTTATAAATGAATGGACCTGCTGCTCCTTCCATAAAGTAGAAAAGATCATTTATTATTAAATTTGGTTTTTTAATTTCATAGATATCCAAAATTCTTGAAATCAAATCTGTTTTATATTGATCTGCAATAATATAATCTTTTTCTACATCTTCTTGATGTTCAATTTGCCTAAATTTGAACGGTATACAAGAAAATAAATTTAATAAGGATAAGTGAATATCAAATAAAGGATGGACATTAACTTGATTTATGCAAATAAATTTATCTACATTTAAAATTAATTTGGGATATTGAATAATTGAATCTTGAACCTCAACCTCCTTAAAACTTTCTTTCTGAAGTCTTAATTTCTCCTCTTTGGATATTTTTAACTTATCACTATTATCTAAAAAGGCTAATTCACTACCAAAATATTCGGTAAATTCTTTGAGTCCTAATTCTTCAGAAACATCTTTGATTGTAAGATTTTCAAATGGAAATGAGCCGACATAAATTTTTTTAGCCCCAGCTGTTTTGCAAAGTTTAATAACTTCAATAAGTGTATTAAAATTAACATTAGAAGGAAATCCGGTAATCATGGTTAAGTTAATTTTTATAAAAACAGTTTCGTCTTTTTCTATAAATTTAGATATTCCACCAAGATTATTTATTCCTTTTATAACAGCATCTTTTGGGTTATCACCCGTAGTAATGGAGACACTAACTGCATTGTTCATTTTAATTTAATCTAGATTTTATTTTATTAAAGCTTTTCAATATATTAGAATAAATTTTAAACCTTTTAATTATGAAAGATTTTTAAAGATTTTCGATTAATTGTGCTACTTTTAGTTGAGTTTGATATTGTCCGTATGCCTTACCTTGACTTATTAATTGCCTCAAGATTTTTTGTAGTCGAAGAGGAATAACCTTACCAGCTGGCTTATTTTCAAATTTAGAACCAGGTAAAGGCATAAAAGTATGAGAATGAATTTTAATATTATTTTGTTTCAGAATATATTTGAAAAAATTAATATTTTCATCAATATCTTCTGAAGTTTCTGAGGGAAGTCCAAAAATAAAATCTAGATGACAATTAAATCCATATTCCTTTAAAATGTCTATAGCATTCAAGACATCTTCAAATGTGTGACCTCGGTTAATATATTGCAATAATCGATTTGATGCCGTTTGAGCTCCAATAATAAAATATTTATTTGAAATGTACGGGATACAAGAGTCCAACATTTCATGTGTCACAAATTCAGGTCTAACTTCACTTGGAAATGTACCAAAATAGATCTCATTTAAACCTTCAATTTTATAAAGTTTACTTAATAATTCTTTCACCTTCATTGGATTTGGGTTTAGAGATTTTGATCCATAGGCAAAAGAATTCGAAGAAAGAAACCATATTTTATCATATTTCACTTCAACTGCTTTTTTTATAGTTTTTAATATGGTCTTAATAGATTTATGCTTCATATTATTATAGAAATTTCCATATTGACAAAATTTACAACAGAATGGACACCCACGAGAAATTTCTACTGGACCAAATAATCTGTGTTTGAGACTTATCGATGAGTAATTGTCTAAATTTAAACGTTCCGAACTTTCTTTTGAACATAATTTGCTATTATAGTAATAATATATTCCACCTTTACCTCGATAATCATCATAAGATTCATCTAAATAACCTTTTTGATGGATCCAATTTATAATTCTTGGAAAATTATATTCTCCTTCTCCCTGAATGACAATATCTACACCTGCTTTTAACATTTCTATAGGTCTTGCGCTTGGATGAGGGCCACCAGCAATAATTATAGGTGATTTTCCTATATGTTCTTTAAATAATTTCTTAATTTTAAATATTTTATCGGAAAATCCAAGAAACTGCTCAGAGAATAGTGAATATAATAAAATAATATGTTTATAATTGGAATAATTCTTCCAATTTTGCTCATTTTTAAAAAATTTAAATAAATCTTGGTTTATTATTTTTATTTCAATATTATCAGAAAAAGTAGAGTAGGAATCCAATGAGCCCATTAAAGCAGCATAGGAATAAGTATTAGGTTTTGAATAATTAAATAAAATTAAAGATTTTTTTTCCAAACTCATTTAATATTATTATCACCAAGTTAATTTACAAACACGAAATTTATATAAAGTGCACCTGTTGGAAGATTCTTTATCATTGTTTCCAAAATTAGAATCTCAAAAAAACACTATAGACAGGTGCATTGATATAAAATTTAATAAATTATTTTAATATTTGGATTACGAACTTACCCTAAAATCAACAATAAATAAAAATTTTAAAACCAAAATAAAATAATTAAAATTTACGTCCCTTGAGAGTGCTTTTTTGACATATCTTTATTAGTTTTTTTCAAGCGTAATGCTAGTTCAGCAATTACCGCGTCTAAATAAGTAAATGCGACTTGTTCAAAAGCAGTACCCTCCGGAGTAAGGATGGCTTCAAGCTCATTACCTTTTGCTACTTGATCTCTTTTTGTTCTTCCTAATAATTTGATTGTTAAATCCCCCATTCTGCCGATTGTAGTATCAGGATAAGATGTTATTACAATTATGGCGTGTGGAATTACAGAATTTACATAAGAGCCTAAAAGACTTTGAACTACTGAAGTAGTACCTGATCCTGAAAGAACAATTAAAATATCTTTCTTCTTCATAGCAGGAATGCTTTGCAAATTAGAAACCATATACGCTTTCCCTCCCAAATGGACTAACCGCGTTGCAAAACATTGTAATATCATGGCACTCCTGCCTGATGCTAATAAGAAGAAATGTCTTTTGATTTTTATTCCTTCATATATAATATCTATGAAAGACTTTGTAAATTTCCAATTATCAGAAAGATGATTTATATTTTTATTTATATTTTCAACAATTAACTTCATCGAATCAAATAAGTATTGCTTAGTTTTACCATTTTTTTCGTGTTCTTCAGCTGGTTTTTTCTTTTTTAATTCTTCTTTCAGAACCATATTAATCAAAATTATTTGATTTGATTACAATAATTAAATTAATTTTCTATTATATAATAATTTTTAAGAATGCATTAAAAATACTATATTTTTAAAAATCTTACAAATTTCATATCATAATCACGCTATCAAAGCAAATATAATATTACTTGTGATTAAAAGAGCAAAAATTATACACAAGTTGATCATCTAACAGAAAAATTAAATTGAATAAATTTAATTGAATTTAAAACTTATTAAAAATACTAAAATCCATTGTATTTAACATTCATATGAAGATTCAATGAAAATCTTAAAGAAAAAACAAATATTACTAATATTGGCAACAAATTTTAATTTTAAGTCCTTTAAGATAAAAATTTTTAATGAAATATCATAATCAATTTCAATATATAACCTAAAAATTTTTTCTATTATTCTTAATAAAAATTTTTAAGTTTGTATTTTCCTTCTTTAAGTAATTTTTTTGGGCTTTATTCTAAGAAAATTTTACAATTTTATAATTTCTTATTTTTGTCGATTTTTACTTTATGATTTTAAAAATATCCTTCTTGGCAAAAGGTTTAAATATATGAATGCTTATAATTTAAACTAAGTCTCTAATAAAAATTAAATTAAAAAAAATTAAAAACTGAAATTTTAGAAAAAAAAATTGGAGGAATAAAATTATGGCAAAAAAGAAACACTCTTTCGCCTGGAGTCCAGTTAGGAGATTAATGAAAAAACAAGGTGCAACTATTGTTGCGAGAGATGCAGTAGATCTCTTGATTGAAAATTTAGAGAGTACAGCTACATCTATTACTAAACAAGCTATCACATTCTGTAATCATGCAGGTAGAAAGAAAGTTACTAAAGACGACTTATTACTCGCCATCAAGTATTTCTAAGAGGAAATCAGAGATTCTTATTATTTTGGTAAATTTTATCAAAGAAAGGCGAAAACACCTAAATTAAAAAAACTTTTTTTATTTTTTTTTTCTTTTCTCTTGGATTAATTTATCTAACTATACTTATCGGTATAATAAATATAGTGAGTTATATAAAATATGATATTAATTCAATCTATATATTATTTTGACAAGAGAAAAATATTTGATCAAATGTAGGCTAGGCTTTAGATTTATTAAATATTTGGAAAAGAAATTTAAGTTAAATTATATATTAAATTAATAAGTTCTAATTTAATAATGAGAGTAAGGATTAAATAAGAAAAAAAGCGAAGGGAAATGAGCATGGAATTCATAGTTCCAGGAGCGGCTTCGGTCGCAATAAAATGCAAAGATGGGGTGGTTTTAGGTAATGATCGACGGGCTACATTAGGTTATACTGTTACTAATAAATCAACCAAAAAGGTATTTCCATTAACCGATCATATTGGCCTTTCAGCATATGGGTTAATTGGAGATTTTCAGATTTTAGTGAAAATTATGAAAGCTAGAGCAAATTTATATCAATACGAAGCTGGTTCAAGAATTTCTACACAAAGTATGGGTAAAATGTTAAGTAATTATCTGTATTATCGGAAAATGTTTCCATTATTTACAAATGTTGTTATAGCTGGAGTAGATATTGATGGACCAAAGCTTTATACATTAGATGCAATCGGATCTTTGATGCCTGATGACTACGGAGTAGGGGGTACGAGTATGCTGATGATGGTCGGAATGCTTGAATCGGAATATGCACCAGAAATTACAATTGTAAAAGGTGAAAAATTAATAGAAAAAATAATACGTTCTGCGATAGCAAGAGATGCAATGTCAGGTAATGGTATTGATATTTTAACAATAACTGATGCAGGATATAAGGAAAAATATTTCGAGTTAAATGAATTAGGCGAATAGATATTATTAACTTATTTTAAAATAAAAAAGACTATTTTTAATGTTATTTAATAGTAACAAATTTATTTTTGATGATGTAAAAGGGTTTACAAAAGAAGAAATTGAAGAAATAAAAAAACAAATAATTGATTTTGAGAAAAAAAGATCAAATAAATTAGAATTTACAAACTTTATTTCCTCAAAAATTAATTTAGAAGATTTTAATAGTATTTCTGAATACTTAATAAATTTAGAAGATTTCTTTAGCAATTATTTCGATGTTGGGAATTTAAATAAATTATATTATTTTCTATCAGAAATTTTAGAGGAATTAATACGAATTAAGCGGAGGATTAGAATTATCTTCTTAGATATGAGAAATATAAGAGTGATAATTAAAAATAGGAAATTATTTGAAAAATTATTTAATAAAATTAAGCACTCAAGAGACCAATGCGAAAATCTTATTGATTTTATACAAGCTAATAAGGAAAAATTCCAATCCAAATTTGAAAATGAAATTTATTTATTTGTTAAAAGTTCTATATTTAAGAAAATTCCTTTTATTTCTAAAAAACTTCCGCTTGATCTTGAAATTTGGGAACCAATAAAAGATTTATATGAAATCACAAAAGAGCACGGCGAAATCCCAATTATTAATGAAGGTCGTGAAAATAATAGTATTTTTTATATACAAGATATAATTTCTGATTTTAAAGAATCTAGTAACTTCAAATCCGTGCTCATTTATGATTATTTATATCTATGTTATTCAATAGGAGTTTTTTCTATTAATAAAATTGAAAAATTTAAAGATTCTACAGAGAAAGTAGAGATTAAAAAAAAATTACGTTCATTTTTTATTGAGCTATTAAAGGATTTCATAACTAATTTGCTTTTAGAAAGGAATGAGCTTTATGATGATAAAAAAATTATTACCAAGAGAGAAATAAAGAAAATTTTAGAAGAGTTAAATCAAAGTGATATTAATAATTTCATTTCTAAAACAATATTGAAGATTTTTTTAAAAATTGAAACTTATTATCAAGAGAAGATTGAAGAACAAGATTGTACAACCCATCTAAACTTAAGAAAACGCCAATTTGTTAAATTATTAGATGATATTATGGATTTTATTTTAGAATTTGAAAATTATTTAAAACCTTACGATGAGATCACATTAAAAATAAGAAAAACAATAAATAATATAAATTCAGAAATTCAGCGAAAAGTTGAAGAGTTTGAAACCTCCGCTCAATCTATATATGAAGAGAATGTAAAAGCTGAAGTAAAAGATG
>JAHLWE010000420.1 GCA_019058135.1 Promethearchaeota archaeon
TCAAGGTCAGAAAGCAACTTTAAGCCATACGGGAGCTCTTGCAGAGAATTCGCAATTGATTGATGCTGTAATTAAGCAAGCAGGTATAATACGAGCGTATAGCTTCCATGAATTATTTCAGTTTGCTAGAACTTTCTCAATGATGTATAACACAGGAAAAAAATTGCCTAAATGGGGTAATGTTTCAATGATTGCTGGTTCTGGAGGTGCAGGCACAATTTCAGCCGATCTCACCATAAAATATGGTCTAAATTTTCCCATTTTGGGAGATAAGGCATATAAAGCATTAGAAGATGTGTTTCCGGAGTGGATGCCTCCAAATCGATTCGCACTTGTAGATATATGGCCAGCTATGGAAAAAGCTATAATGAATAAAGTGGGACTTGATGCTGTAATGAAATCTGTTTATAAGGTAGTATTAAGTGAACCTGATATTGAAGGCCTTTTTAATATGATGTTTTGTTCAAAACAATTTAGATTTTTAAGTAATGTTGATCAAATAATAGAAATTGCTAGTCGATCTTCAAAACCAATATTTTTTTGGTTGATTGGTGAAGATAAGGAGGTTCGTCGAAATTCAGAATTGTTAGCTAAAAATAATCTACCATCCTTTTCCAGTTTAGAAGATATGGTCAAAAACTTTTGGGTTTTAGTTCAAGAATCAAATAATAAAAATAAAATTTTAAATCAATTTATAACTCATAACTAATAAATTATTTCTCAAATATCAAAAATAAATTGTTATTCTTTCTTTTTTTAAAAATTTTATGTTTAATTCTTTCAAATTCTTTAATAATATCAAAAAAAAAAACAATTCACTTAATTAAACTTTTCTGTGAATATGTTAAAAATTATAAGAAAAATAAATAGATGCTTAAAAGTTTAAATCTTTAAAATATGAAAATGATTCTCGAGTTCAATTTGTACCAATCTTTACAAAATTTATTCTAGTTTTTATAAAAGTAAAAATATAAATACAAAAAAGTTAAATAATTCTATGGTTTAAAATTCCAATTTTATTGAATAAAAATTATAATGAGAGGTGAAAGTGATTTATGACATTCTTTATGGTGACTACTAGATTTCCACCTGACAAGGCAAATGGAGTAGGGAAGATATTTTCTTCAGGAAAATTAGCTGAACTACCACCTTTTGTAAAGCGTATAAGCATCTTCATAGTGACGGAAGGTGATATTAAGACCTATGCAATTTATGAGTGTGAAGATGAGAAAGCACATGAAGGATATAAGGCAATAGCGGAAAGATATACTGGCTACTATGAGCTTGAAGGATGGAAGCACAAAATAGAGCATCTTTTAACACCAAACGAGGCATTACCGATGATAGGACTAGGTTAATCTTTCATTAAAAACAATGGGCTTAGTATTAATTGTAATAATTTTAAACCCTTTTTTTTCATATTTATTCTAAATTAAACTCTTTTTTGAATTTCGATATAAAATCTTCTTTTCCCATTTCAAACTTTTCACCATAATAATTCCTAAAAGAAATTGATGGAAGTGAATAACTTTTGATCTTTTACAGCTACAATTCTTATTTCTTTTATGTTTTTTTGATAATATTGTAAAAATTTTTATATAAACAAAAAGAAATAGTAATTTGGATCTTGAATGCATTTTTATAAAAAAAAAATACATTAAAAGAGGGAAAAGTGAGTTATGGCATATATATTAATTACTTCTACATATCCTCCTCATAAAACGATGGAATTAGCGAAATTATATACTTCAGGAAAACAACCAAAATATCCAGATTTTGTAAAACGTCTCCATCGATTCGTAGTAATGGATAATGATGTTAAGGCCTATGCCCTTTATGAGATTCCAGATGATAAGATCATTGATGGAGGGAAGGCAATAGCAAAACGATACGCTGTTTATTCCACTATTGAAGGATATAAATATAGAGCAGAACTTTTAATGACAGCGGAAGATGCGTTAGCATTAGTAGGACTAGGTTAACCTTCCAATAAAACTAATGGGACTAAAATTTAAAATATAAATTTTTAATTCATTTTTTTTATTATTTTTCTTCTAAATTAAACTCTTTTTTAAATTTAGATATAAAGCCTTCTTTTCCAATTTCAAACCAGTTGCTGCAATAATTCTCCATTTTATAGGCTTCATCATAAGGTTTTTCCCAGACATGATTTGCACACAGCCTTATACAGTTAATTACCGCCTGATTTCTTGAAGCAAGAAATTTTGCCTTTTCCAACGCGACTGCCATTAATTCATCCATGGTATTCACAAGCTCATCTATTAATCCAAAATTTAAAGCTTGTTCTGGCGTAATCTTTTCACCCCACATTAGTATCTTTTTTGTCAATAACGGACCTATCGTGCGAACCATCTGAGTTATACAGCCTGTTCCAGGAAAAACATTTATAAGAATTTCTGGCATTTGGTAATAACCTTCATTAACTGCAACTCTATAATCGCAAAACAAAAGTATTTCAAGACCTCCACCTAACGCCCTACCGTTAATTGCTGCTATTATTGGTTTCCCATTTAGAAGAATACGCACAATTTCTGCTAATAATTTTTCAAGGTTTTTTGCAACCGAAATATCTTTACCACTTACACTTGCGACATCAATTCCGGTAGAAAATGAATTCCCATTAGCCGTTAAAATAATTGCTCGAATACGTTTATTATTTTGGCAATAAAGAAGTGCTTTCTTGTAATTCTCTAATTGTTCTACATCAAAGGCATTAGAACGCTCAGTTTTATTTAATGTTATAATTCCAATGCGATTTTTTACTTTAAATTCAATGTATTGGCCAAATTGAATTTCATTATCTGACATATTCTCTCAAGAAAAATTTAGTTGTGAATAAAAAGCTGATATGCTTAAATATTTAATTTTAAAAGAATTTATCATTTATTTATTCATTTTTAACTATAAAATGAATCATAAATTATATTTGTTTGAATTCTAAAATTATTTTAAATAATTTATTATATGCTTCCAAAACTGATTCCCGGTATTTCTTAAATACTTCTATATCTAAAAAATCTTCATAAAAATTAGCATGTAGCGCTTGACCATGATTTACAATTGCTTCATCTAACTCTTTATCATTTTTATTCAAAGCAATATATTTAGCAATTTTAATAAGTTCCTTATGAGTTCTTATTGGGTAATCATGGATTATACCGACACCTTTTAGAAGTTCAGCTATAGCCCCCCATAACATCTCGCCAGCCTTATTATATTCTCGTTTTTTTATCATTAAATCAGCGTTTCTTATATATATTTTTGACAAAGATATATATTTAGTTATTTTTTCTCTTTGAATCTCCATTTTATATCGATTTATTCCATTCAGTTTTAGATTTGGTTATATTCAATCACTTCACCACTTTCTTTATCTATTTCTAATCTGAATTTTGCTCCTAGTGTATTAGCTTCCACTATCCATTTCCCATCTTGAGATATTGACTTTGTTATAACTGAGAAAGGTATTCCAGACAATTCTAAAAAATCTTTTGCAATTTCAACCGCTTCTTTTGCAGAATTAGTTTTTATCATTTTAATCGTTGATTTCTTTTATTATAATCCAAATATATCCTTTTTAATTAATATGTTTATTTCAAAATTTTCCTTTTATCCAACCTATTTTATCGGTTTCTCTATTATCAATAGAGGGAATGAAGGGTTTTATATCTAAAACAGGGGTTCCATCGATTAAATCAAGATTCTCAACATAGATAAAATTCTTTTCAATTTTTTCCAATTTAAAAACCGAAAATCCTATTGGATTTGGCCTGTAGGGAGACCGTATTGCAAAGATCCCATGTTTAATATTATCCCAATGGGTTCTCGATTGAAGGCGCATTGGGGGTTTTACCAAGTGAAAATAAGATAAACATATTATGTATTCAAATCCTTCCAAATCTTTCAGACCATCTTTAAATTCTTCAAAAACTTCTATCCTTCCCTTTGCTTTAGAAAATTTAGGTTGAACGGGAACATTTCCATATGATTTAAAGGGAGAATGAATTTTTCCAATTGGTTTAAACTCTACTTCTACCATAATAATCATTATTTATGAATTATATTACCCCCCCTGTAAGAGGTTCTAGATAATCCATAATATATTCTGCCAGAGAGCTATATGTCATAGTCAATTGTAAATCCCCCTCAATCTGCAGATCTCCACTCATATAAGCCGCAGTCCCATCTAATTCTCCGCTAAAGAAATCTTTAGCAACATCGAGATCCCTAATTGTCATCGTGACATCTGGATCTTCAATTTCTTTATCAATCACCCATGAATATTTCCCATCTTTAAAAACTTGGTATCCTGTAAAATTTCCAATTTTCCATTGTATTTTTGCTTCAAAATCTTCCATTTCCTCTTGAAGTTCCTCATCAACTTTAACAATTTCATCTAAACTTTTTAACATTAAATAAAATAGCATTTTAACCTGAAACTCTTTTTTATCCATAAAAACACCTCTTATTTGGTTAAATCTCCAAGATATTCTTTTACCGTATCTAAAATAAAATTGAGTCCTTCAGCTTTTCCAATATCTCCCAAGATTTTTATTTTATCCCCCATTTCATTAATATCTTGCCTTCCAGTTAATATTTTTAATGCAACTTCAGCATCACTGATTTCAAAAGTTAAGGTGGAATTTGTTGGTGCTGTTCCTTCAGAACCATTAATATCTCCATTTTTTATTTCAGTGTAAAATGAGATATCATCTCCAACTTTCCATGCAATTAATTCGTTCAAACCCTTTAATCTATCCTTGTAATCATCATCAAATTTCGCAATCTCTTTTGCAGCGTAATTTATCAAACTCATTAATACTTTGACACATACTTTTTCTTCTTTTGATATTTTTATAATCTCTAATCTATTTTTAATTAGTTTAGATAATAATTCGAATCGTTATTATAAAAAGATTATAATCAATTGAAAATCTCAAAATTAATTAAAACTGAAAAATCTACTGCAATAACTATTTAGAAGATTATCTTAGTTAGGGTTAAACTAAATTATTTATTTCATATAATATTTCTCTGCAACAAATCTCTAATTTGTTCTAAAGCAAATTTTCTATATTCTTTAGCAGATAAAAGATACGATTCCAATTTTATTGGTTCTGTAACACTTTCACGTAATTTAAGATCTGCCTCTACTTTCGCCGCTCCAAGAAGCACCCCATATATATAATATAAACGTTCAATAGCTTCTTTTTTTTTTATTTCATTGACATCTACAGCTTTTTCTACAATAACTGATATGTACTTCATTATGTGGAATGGTTTATAATTCTTTTCTAGGGGTCCAATTTTGTTGGAAGGAGGAGCAGAAAGTAGAAACATTATTTGAAATCGATGATAATCAGCACTTGCAAATTCCAAGAAAAATTCTGCCATTTTAAAAAACTGATCATAAAACGATTCTTGATGATTGTCTATTACTTTTTTTAATCCATCTCGAAATTCATTATAGTATTTTATCCTTATTGCGATCCAAAGTTCTCTCTTACTCTGGACGTAATTATATACATTTGTTTGAGACATGTTTAAGCGTTTTGCTAAGGCTCGAAGACTAAATCCATGAGCGCCGTATTTAACAAATAAATCCTTTCCAGCTTCTAGAATTTTATTAAATTGCTCAGCCTTTTTCTCTGGCGCTCGTGCTCTTGTAATTATTTTTTTCTTTTTACTTTTTTCCATTATGTTTATCTAATTTTTTTAATAATTTATAATTCAAAGTTTAAATTTCTTAATATAATGATTATTAGATCGATTAATTTTTATATTTATATATTTTGATGAATGAGAATATTTCATTTAAATTTTTATTAAACCTATCTTCCTATATTCATAATATCTCTTACTGGGAAAGTTTTTCCCAGTTAAGCCATTTGTTTGAAATTAAACATTTAAATATAAGTTAGTATCATTAATTAAATTAACTAACATAGATCATTTAATTAAATCTTTATAAAAAAAAACTATAGAAATTAATTTTTAAAAAGAAATTGAAAACAATATGATGTGAAAGGATTATGACAAAATCTACAAAAATGAGGTATTCTGAAAAAATTACTAATAAGAAAATGATTTTATTTACATTAAGTGGACCAA
>JAHLWE010000421.1 GCA_019058135.1 Promethearchaeota archaeon
CCCATCTTCTTCTATTTTTTTATTTTGAAAAATAGATGAGAAATGTTTAGAGAAAAAATCTTTACCCAAAACCAATTGAGATATATTTTCATTTTCATTCTTTTCTAATTCAATATCGAATCCAATTTCAGATGACTCATATTGTTTAATCCTTTGGTTAAATGTATCTATGTTATTTACACTAAAAGTCCCTAAGATTAAATTAAATTCACCTTGATTTAGATCGATAATAATGTGATCTTCTACTAAAGGAATATTATTACTCCTTTCGATTAGAATGTTATATATCTTTCTTAATAAAATCATAAGGGGTAAAGTTTTGAAGCCATCTATTTTAATCTCATCATTATAAACACCATCCCATAACTTTTTATTTAAGCTGAAGTCAAAATTTATTCCTTCTAATTTCTCTATATTTTTTTGAAGTTCAAGTGAAACATTTTGAAATTTTTTTAAGTTTTCTCCTAATTCTTGTATCTGTGCACCCAAATTATGATTTAATAAATCCTTATCTACAAGAAATTTTTCTACTTCTTTAAATTCCATAAAAAAATAATCTAAATATTCGGTTTCCATAGATAATCAAATAAGTTTTTTATTCTTTTTCTATATATTATTTGCAATCAGAGATTTTTATGAATATAATATGTGTATATTGCAATCGAGAGAGAGAGAAAAGCGTTTAGAGTTTGAAATAGAAATTGATTATTTAAAAAAATTTAATACTTAAAAAATAAATATAAATAAAATATTATAAAAAAAAAAGTTAAAATTATATTTTTCTTAATTATATTTAGCCTAATTTTGAGAAAAAAGAAGGAGCAAAACTAAATGGAAGAATTAATGGGCGAATGGGTAATAATAAAAAATGATGAAATTGTTGAACACAATAAATATGTGAAAATAATACTTGAACTTGCTGAAAAATATGATGAGGAGGAAGTAGTTATTTCCAAAATTCCATCTGCTAGATATTGTTTTTATTAAATTTCATGAATTTCAAATTATTTTTGAACAATATAAAAAACAATTCAAATTAATACCTAAAGAAGAAATTATAAAAAAAGAGAGGAAATAATAGAATTTTTTAATTAGGGCGTTTATCAGAAAAAAATAGGCAATTTATCAATGTTTGAAGTAGAAGTAAAAGTATTATTGGAAAATAAAGACATAATCAAAGAGAAATTAATCTCAATGGGCGGAAAATATATTCATTCACTTGAACATGAAGATACTTATTTTAATATGCCTAAAAAACTTAGAAACTTTTATAGAACTGATGAGGCATTAAGAATAAGAAAATCTATTGAATTTAGTGCAAATAACATTGAAGAAAAAAGAATTTTTGAATTTTTAACTTATAAGGGACCAAAAGTTGATGATTTAACAAAAACAAGGAAAGAAATAGATTTTAAAGTGGAAGATGGAGAAAAATTAAAGGAGATTTTAAAAACCTTAGGTTTTAGAGAAGTATATACTATAAAAAAAGAAAGGGAACTTTTCGAAATTGATTATTATTCAGAAAAATTTGAAATATTATTTGACTATTTACCTGTATTAAATCAAAATTTTATGGAAATCGAATGCCAAACTGAAAAAGAAAATGAAATATCTCTAAATAGAGATAAAATTTTCAAATTTTTAAAAAAATTAGATATAAGTAAGGACCAGTCAATTAGGAAATCATATTTGGAACTAGTTCTTGAAAAATTATTTAAATAAATCAAACTGTTTTTAATAAACCATATAGACGTAAATTACATTATAATAGTTCTTCTTTTAGTTTTGAATTGAATAAATCTACAATTTTCTTTTTCTCAAGAGCCAATTCTTTAGATTTTTTTAAATATAACTGTTCATTTAACTTTAGAATCTTTCCTTGCAGATGTTTTAAAACTCCATTTACACCCGTTCCATGATTTACTTGATAGGCAATTGTACGATAAATTCCAATTGCCCCGATTGCATCTAATTTATCAGCATCACTCAGAATTTTAGCTTCAATTGTCTGAGGTTCAATTTTATTTGAAAAGGAATGTGCTCTAATGCAATGTATGATCTTTGAAATCATAGGAGAATCTAAATTTATATATTGTCGCAAATATTTTTCTGCAATTTGAGCTGAAATTTCAGCATGATTTACATCCTTTTTAAGGTTTAAAAACAAATTATTATCATAATTAATCCCCACCGATAAACGACCAATATCATGAAGCAAAGTAGAAATTTTTACAATAAATGAATTACAATTCTCCGATTTTGATAAAACTTCAGCGATTTTTAGGACTCGCATCACATGGGGAAATCCGTGAGTATCATCATCGGAATAATACTTTTTTACAAAATCCAATGTTCTTTGAAAAATTTGAGGTTGATCCATTTAAAAGATATACAAAATTTTAAGAATATAATCAATAATTTTAATACATTAATTTAATTTATTATTCTCAAGTTAATTTCTCTTGTTATTAAATTATTAATAAGTTAAGAATAATATGTGCTTAGCAATTCCCGGTAAGATTTTAGAGGTTAATGGTGATAAAGCCAACGTGGATTTTAATGGCGTTAAACGTGATGTCATCATAGCCTTAGTAAAAGATGCTAAAGTTGGAAAATATGTTTTAGTTCATGCAGGTTACGCTATAGAATTATTAAATGAAGAAGAAGCTCAAGAGACTCTCAAACTCTGGAAAAATATTGTTGAAGAAGAGGATTTAGATGAATCCCTCTTTTTATGATTATTTTTATTTGTTAGATTATACTTTTCTGTAAAGATATTGCAATATTGTATAATACCTTAAAATAAATAAGATTTTAAATCTATCAAGATTGGGAAGCTATTTTGCCTATATTTGAAATTTAGAAAGAAATTTTATGTTAAATAAAAAATTAAATTTTATTTATTTCATTATTCTATGTTTTCTCATTTGATATAAAGTCTTTTTCATAGAGAACTATAATATTTTTATTAAAATCTATTGTTGAGAGGGATTGTAAAATAATATTAAATGCAGGAAGGACATTTTCGTCAATAAGAGGATGTATATTAATAATAATTAATGAATCTTCGGGTTTAAGTTTTAAAGAGAGAAAATCTTTGTCATATGTAATGAGAATACGGTTTTCATTTCTTGCTAATTCTAAAAGTTGGCTATTTTTTATACCTCTTTTATTTAATTCTTGAACCGTTATAACAGCATATCCTTTTGACTTTAGATGTTTTTTTAGGTTATTGGAAACATTCTCGTCTAATAAAAAACTCGATTTATGAGACGATGGCAGTCTTTTCCTCCTCAACTAATTTTCTCGCGTATTTTATGGCTGCTGCAATATCCACTTTAGACAGATCTGGATAAGCATCAATGATCTCATCAAAAGTTTTGCCAGCTTCCAACCATTCAAGGATTATTGATATAAAAATTCTAGTACCTTTAATTCTAGGTTTGCCCTGACATATTTCAGGGTCTATTTCAATCCTTTCTTCTATTACCATGAGACAAATTCACAATTATTAAATTTATTGCTTAAGAAAATATTCTTTCAATATTTTAATAATCATGAATTAATTTATATTTATTGTCAAAAATATTTAATTTGAATTTTAGCCCCTTCCCTAATTAATAAAAATTTTATATATCTTAGCTTTTTAATTTTTGACAAAAATGCATAACTTTAAATATTAGATTAATATAATTAATAATATTACTAGTATTATAATTATTAAAAATAAATTCTAATATGATAAAAGGGAAAATTTATCTAATAATTATAAGTGGTATTTTATTACTAAATTTGATATTGGCTTTTCAATTTTCTTTATTTGGCAGTAAAATTTCATAGAATGAAAATTCAAATGAAAAAAAGAATCCTTTCCTTTCCCAATCTGCAAGTGATCAATATATTTCAGAGTGGAATAAAACATGGAGCGGATATGGTGTATGCGATGTTAGTGGAATAGGAGTTGATTCCTCTGATAATATATTTATTGTGGGAAATATAAAAAGTCTTAATACGGAAAAAGATGATATATTTCTTCTAAAATATAATAAAACTGGAGATCTGCAGTGGAATAGAACATGGGGCGGACCTAACTATGATAAAGCATATGACTTAGTAATTGATTCTTCCGATAATATATATATCGTAGGAGGAACAGGTACTGGTACAAGAGAATTGTTTGTAAGTTGTACAAAATATGTCCAACTTATACACTCAGATATAATTATTATAAAATACAACAATTTGGGAATTGAAGAGTGGAGTACTACTTGGGGTGAAAATTTTGATGAGGTTGGTCGAAGTATAGCGTTAGATTCGGAAGGTAATATTTATATTGTAGGAGACTCATATAAAAATGATTTGAATGATTATGATTTGATTTATGTGAAATTTAATAGTTTAGGTAATTATCAATGGAATAAAATATGGTCTTCCTATCATTTAAATTGTTTATCTGGTCGAGGAGTAGCAATTGATTCATCTGACAATATTTATATTCTAGGACAAGCTGGAGCAACGCAAAGTATGGAACATATGTTTCTTTTAAAATACAATAATTCCGGAATTGAAGAGTGGAATAGAACGTATCCTGTATGGGAATATCATTATGTATCGAAGATAATAGTTGATTCTTCTGATAAGATATATATCTTAGGCGATGCTGATGGTCATGGTTACCCAAGAACTATGTTTCTTTTAACGTTAAACTGTTCAGGAAAATGGGAATGGAGTTTTGGATATATGGATTATGGGTATTCTGCCCTTTATTTTCCTGAAGCAGAGGGAATAGCAGTTGATTCAGTGGATAATGTCTATGTCATAGGAAGTAGGTTAAGTGGTTGGGGTGGTTTAATAAAATTTAATTCTAGTGGGAACCTAATTTTCAATACTACAACAATAGAAGGTAAGTTAATTGATATAGATTCAGAAGATAATTTATTTATTACTGGAGCGTCAGGCAGTGATGTATTTCTTAAAAAATACAAAATTGATGCGAACGATGATGACTTATCAGATAAGCAAGGTGATATAATTATATTAATAATCATATTGAGTTTAATATCAGTAATTTCGGTCGGGATTATTTTAATGATTCGAAAAAAAGTCAAGGAAAGAAAAGTAGAAGATTTAGAAAGCGAATTATCGAAACAGACATCAATATGAGCCCCTTTTGGAACCTAATGACTTTATTCGAGTACAGATTCTTTTACCAATTCATGATGGCAAACAGTTATAGAAGTCGTTTTGATCTTTAATTCCAAATTATCCTTTACAGATACACAACTAGAGAGTATAACTAAA
>JAHLWE010000422.1 GCA_019058135.1 Promethearchaeota archaeon
TATTGGGAACATTATTCAGATAGAGATATAATAAGAATAAAATATCCAATTGATCCAACAGCAGGAGAAAATTCATTGGTAATTCCCGCCTTATTCCCTACACCTTACATTATGGATCATCCGTGGGAGCATTCATGGGTAGATCCATGGTCACCTGAATTTGATGAAAGTTCTCTTCTATTATATAGAGATATTTTCAATGTAGCATCATTGAGCTTTTCTTTTGATGAAGCATATTCTTGTAATCTTACATACGATTTATTTAGCGAATCCGTTATGAGCCCAACTGAATTAAATATTTCCGCTGTTATGGAAACTTATACTCCTAATGCGATAAAAGATCAATATTATCAATTACCAGACCCAGGAGGCATACCAGGATATATCTTAAATAATCCAAATTTTAAAAGCCATTATGATGCATTAGATGCAATTATTAATTCTACAGATAATGCATATGTAAAAGCTAATAAAATTAGAAATTATTTGCAAGAAAATTTTGATGTTGATGTCCTTCCTCCTTATAATCGCCCCGCTCATGGACAAGACGTAGTTGAATGGTTTTGTGGTGAACAATCTGGAATTTTCTCTGATTTTGCTGCAACCTTTACAGCATTTGCTCGTGCGTTTGGAATTGCAAGTCGATATGTTGATGGTTTCAATTCTCGAAAATTCCCTATCTATCCGAGCGAACATTATAATGCTCAAGAAGATAAAAACTATTCGATAATTAGAAGGTTAAATCTTTATTCATGGTCAGAAATTTATGTTCCATTAGCTATGAATGGATCTGGTGTCTGGACTGAAATGGATGTTTTATTTGAAAGCTTTGGAGGAGGAAATCCTTTAACTTTTGAAGAAATGGAATTAAATGTTTATACTAATACAACTTCTCCCGTAATTCGCGGGGATTCAGTTGAAATTATTGCAGAACTTTTTTCAGACGGAACCCCTCAAGAGGGAATAACTATTACTTTTGAAGATGTTTCGGAAAATAATCCAGATTTAGGTGAAGGAATAACAAATAATGATGGTAAATGCTCCATAATAGTTGATATTAACGATCAGACTGTTGCAGGACCCCATTTAATTCAAGCATCTACGGGATTTACTATTAATTACACTATTTATTTTCTAAATGCACCCATAGAAGTAAATCTTACTGATGTTGATCCCACTATTATTGATAAAACCGTTAGCAGTAATACTAGAATAATGGGAGTACTTTTTGATCCCTTAAACGGAAAGGGAGTTTCTAATGGAGAGGTGGAATTTATTCTATTAGATTCATCTAATAATAAGATTTCACTCGCATTCACTCCCGATTCTGAATTAACTGATAATGATGGAGATTATAACACTATTGTATATGTGAATGATCATGTAGTGAGCGGAACATATGATGTTAGAGTTGATTTTAACGGATCATTTCAAATCGGATTTCTTTCTGGAGTTTTTTCTCAATTTTATTCATATCCTCTATTAAGTGATTCTAGTTCAGAAATCTCTGTTGACATTATAAATCCCGATGCAACCTTTTTAGATTTATATATTGATGGGTATCCTTCTGATGATTTTTCTGATCCTAGGGTAAATAGAAACACTTCGGTTGAATTGAGAGTAGCATTATATTCATTAAGTGGTCCTTTACAAGGTAGAACAATCAATTTTTACGATATTACAGAAGATCCTTCAGGACCACCAATACATACTAATGATACTAACTTCAATGGAGAGGTCTTCTTTTATTATAATTTAGATTATGATAAAATAGCTGGTCCCCATTTAATTTATGCACAATGGGAAAGCTTGAAGAATTATTCTTATTTTATATTGGATGATGATGTGAAGATAAATATTAATCCCCCCAAACCGGTTCCAAATGTTATAAATAGGAGCGGTTCTGGATTTACTACATTTAATATTAAAGGATCAATTGAAGATGATTTAAATAATAATCCAATAAAACATGCGGAAATAACTGTTTTCTTGATTAGAAATAATATAGAATATTTTATGGAACTTCAACCTTTAAATCCATGTACCAATCCCTACTATTGTGGTATAGATGGCACATTTGATCTAAATTTTGATGTCGATAATAATATTTCTCCCGGAAATTATTCTATAAGAGTCGATTTTAATGGGACATTTTATTATTTAAGTCAAGACTATGATTATCCACATGATTTCTTTCTTCCCTATATAAACACATCTACATCTACACTGATGGACTTAAAAATAGATGCTCCCGATATTCAAATCCTTGATTTCTGGATAAATGGCACGCCAAGTTCTGAGTATGAACAACCAGTAGTAAAAAGAACTCAAGTATTGAACTTAACAGTATATCTTCAAGGTGGAAGTGGACCCTTAGAAGGAGAAACCATCAAATTTTATGATGTAACAAATAATTCCGAAATAGGTGTAAAGACTACAGATGAGAATGGATATGCAAATATTACTTATTATTTAAATAGTGGTTCATTGGTAGCAGGACCGCATTTAATTTATACAGAATGGGGCACTTCTTTAAAAAATTACTCTTATTTCATTATAGATGAAACCATCAAAATAGAAATAAATCCACCAAAGCCTGTTCCAAATATTATTAATCGAAGTGGCTCCGTTGGAACCATATTTAATATAAAGGGTTCTATTGTTGATGATTCTTATAATAGACCTATAAAATATGCAGAAATTACTGTAAATTTAATTAAAAATAATAATAAATTCAATACACAACTCATTCCTATATATCCTAGCACTAATCCTTACTATTGTGGTGCAGATGGTACCTTTGATCTAAATTTTGATGTAAGTAATACTATTCTGGCTGGAAATTATTCCTTAAGAATTGATTTTAATGGAACCTTTTATTATTTAAGTCAAGACTTTGATTATCCACATAATTTCTTTCTTACCTATATTAACACATCAAATTCTACTATAATGGATTTAAAGATAAAAGATCCGTATAATGTAACTATCGAATTAGAAATAAATGGAAGTGAAACACAATCTTATTATGATAATGATAATTGTCCTCAATCATTTATACGTGGTGATTACGTTAATTTTACAGTAAGAGTTATTAAAGATCCCATTCCTTTTGGTAGTGATATATATCTCTATGATGTTTATGAAAATAGGTTTTGGGTTAACCAAACTAATATAAATGGAATTGCGGAATTTATTTTACAAATAAATGAAACATGGGTCGTAGGTCCTCATAAAATCAGAATCTTATACCAATTTGAAGGTTATGATTTCCTAAATTATACCTTTATAATATTGAATGGAAGTAAAAATGTAGAAATTTCTGTTGTTAAGAATGATGTTGTTATTAGAAACATTGATTGGATAAATGTATCTGGGTCTGTTAAGGATACATATAATAATATAAAAATGAAGCAAGTGGAAGTTACAATTAAATTAGTTAATAATTCAAATGATTACTCCGATTATCTTATTTTCCAAGCTGGTTATTATCCTTCTATGATTATATCTCA
>JAHLWE010000423.1 GCA_019058135.1 Promethearchaeota archaeon
CCCTTCCCAGCCACAGTCATTTTTTTTTTATTGATACGGCGATCATAGAGATCTTATAAATGCATATCTTATTAAGCTTCAGATTTGTATAAGAGTAAGACTAATCTCTATCAATCATTAGATTTATACAGAGCGAATAATTATTTAAAAGAATCAGCTGAGGTATATGAAAAATTAGCTATTATTTATGAAAAACTTGGCTCAAATGATAACGCAATTTTTCACTTGGAAAATGCGTTAAAGATATATACAAATTTGAAGGATGAGGATAGACAAAATCTATTAGAAAAAAAATTAAAAAAATTACGTTTTAAAAAAAATAAATAACTACTCATTTGGGTTTTTCTCATGCTCTATTTTATATTTTTCAATTACTTCTTTTGATTTATCTTCAACTCTTGTACCAATCCGCCCCATTTGAATAATGATCCATTCTGGGCTTCCTTTTCCATCTCCAAATTCGATCCAAAGATACATAGTAAAACCCAACAGTGCTACGTATCCAATAATTATAAAAACGGCCCAAATTATATTCAAACTTGCGGGAAATAAAAAGTAACAAAGGTAATGTATTAAAAACAGACTCAGGGATGTTTTACCATAATATATTAACATTATGAAAAAATCATTACTTGATCTTTTAATATCTAATAAGTAAAAGAAAATCGCTAGAATTAATAAAGCCATACCCATTAGGTAAATAGTATTACTGGGTTGGCCATGAATTAAAAATCGAAACATTCCAGGAAAATAAGTTATAGGTTGTTGGTTCGCAATTGTCCAAAGTGTTATATCAATATATTCAACTCTTGCTGATTCTACATTCATCAATTCATATCCGAAAAAAATACCAATTAACACGAAAAAACCCCCCCATTTCATAATTCTTTTTAAGAAGTTTTTATATGCCTTAACAGTAGATTTTTGCATAGCCTCAGCTAACCATTCACCCCAAATTGAAGAGATAAAACATATAGAAATCCATGGAAATGGTGGTGCTTGGGGCGTTGGAGAATAAAGTATAAAATATATAAAGCTTGCGAATGAATTTATATCTGCATTATTTGTTATTAATGGGGGAACTGTAGTAGTAGAATCAACACCCATTTGAACCCACCAAATTGTAGGATCTATACCTTGTTCCACTAAGATTAATTCAGTTAAAATTATATTTAATTGTGGGGAGAACATAAGTATTATAAAACCGATAAATATTCTTCCTGGTTGTGATATTTTTAAAGCATAATATGAAAAAATTTGAGAAGCTCCGATGAAAACAAGTATATTCCATCCCCACATGTTAAAAGGAAATGTTAAACCCGGTAAATAAACCATATTGGATGCAAGAGTATAGAAACTACCAACCAACATTATCAAAAGTCCTCGACTAATAATTCTATTTCTAATTACGCTTTGTGGTAATTTGTCTTTCTTTTTTGTTAATGAAAATACTACTGAGAGAGCACTTAGAAAAATAAACAGGGATGGTCCAAAGACATCAAGCCACATATATAAAATTCCATGTAAAAATATCCAATCTGAATCAAACCAATGACCTGATGTATGACATAAAATAATTAAAATAATTGCAAGACCTTTAACCAAATCGATTGATTGAATTCTTTTAATGCTACTATAATCTCGAATCTCTTCTTTAGGGATTGTTTCTTTCAAATAATCTGGGATTATTGAGATATTTCAACACTTCCTTTCAAAAAATATTTTTAATTGATAAATATATAACAAATTTATTTATAATACTTTATAAAAACTAGATTTTTTTAGAGATTTATATCAGTTATCTTTTTTTTTATTGTCTACTTCAAAATCTTCGGTTCCATAAGTTATTCTATCGAATTCTTCGAATCCAAGACCTTTGATAAGTTTATGTGATGCCATATTATCAACATAGACTTCACATCTTAATTCTTTTATATTTTTTTTTTTAAAATATTCCCAACCATGCATTCCCAGTATTGTTCCAAGATATCTTCTTTGAAAGCGTGGTAATATTCCTAGACCAGCAATAACACCAATTTTATTATCTTCTCCTTCTAAGTCTGTAATTATAAACCCCCCATCTTGACCATATACTCTCGCAATAAATATTTTTGTTGATGGAATTTCAAATACGCCTTTTATCCCTTCTAAAGTAATAGGAGAGAAAGGAGTTTTGCTTGTTAGCCATGCTCTATTATGAATATATCTTACGGATTCTAAATCCTCTATTGTAGCTTCTCTAATTTTTGCTCGTAATATATTACGAGAAATTTTCTCTTTTAATGATTGTTCAAATTCTTTAGTTATTTTTTCTACAGGTAATTTCATTTGTATATATGTCAACCCTTCTTCAATTACACGAGTTTCGGTTGTTTCTTTTCCTTCTATAATATCTCGTCTGAAAAAGAAATTCCTAAGTAAAGTTTTTTTATAATTGAAATATCCCTTCTTATCTTTTTTCTCCTTTTTTGTCATGATAATCTGAAAATTCTTATATTTTTAAGAAAAATTATTTATAATTAATAAAAAAAGGCAAAAGATATTAAATCTTATATTTCTAATTGAGTAAGATTTAATAAAATTAATAAGAATCTTTCAAGAGATAAAATTTAACTTTTCTTCAATTCTTTTAGCTAAAACATCACTAATTATAGCGGAACTTTGTAAAGATGAAATTCCATTTTGAATCTGCTTTTTAATATTTGGATCTTCTAATAAATTATTCTTCTCTCCAGAGAACTCAAAATTACTTCGAACCTT
Source organism: Promethearchaeota archaeon (assembly GCA_019058135.1). Lineage (GTDB taxonomy): Archaea > Asgardarchaeota > Lokiarchaeia > Sigyniarchaeales > SOKP01 > 6H3-1. The sequence continues at coordinate 2,761 of JAHLWE010000423.1, forward strand.
CATGTCTTCTTCAATTTTCATCATTAAATTTTGTAAATATGTGGAATAAGAGGGATCCAATTCTTCTTTTAATGATTCTGTATTTAATGCATTTCGATTTATGAAGCCTGGCAAAAGTATTTTAATTTTTTCTTCAAATTCACCTTCTATTAGGCTCATATATAATGGAAAAAAGACCCAAATTACAGGCATGGATAAATTCCCTGCTTCGCTATCTTTTATATTCCAATTTTCAAGAATTTTAGCTTCTCTTAAGCAATCTTCAATCTTTTTCGATATTATATCTTTAATTTCTTGAGATTTATTTTTTATATTATTTTTTAAATTTTTTAATTCACCAGATTCAAACTCTTTTTCCTTCTGATACATTGATATCATTTCATCTTTCTTAGAAAGTTGTTCGCCTAAGTTTTGTTTTAAATCTTCTAATCTTTGTATAGCTTTCTGATTGATTTCCTCACTTCTTTTAACATAGTCATCAACTTGAGTCGAAATATTTCTTACTAGATCTGATAAAGATTGTATTTTTTCATTCATACCACCTATATGATTTCTGCATTTAGAAATTACCTCCTCTAATCTAAAAGCCTTTAGAGCATCATAATTAGTAAAAAATTTATTTTTACCACCTAATTCCAATATTTTTCGATCTACAGTCATAAATTGTTGGGATATTGCTTCAATGAGTTTCTTTTTTTGTATTTGAACCCATAAGTCAATTTTATCTTTCTCTTCTTTAATTCTCTCGTTGACGATTGAAGAATCAATAACTTTACTCATTTTTCCAATTTCCGAATCATATCGTCCTTTAATATCTTTTTTCTTCACTTTTAAATCTAATAGCCATTTATCAATTTCTTTATCGATTAACTTGATTAGATTCTGCCATCGCATCGCATTTCCTTTTAATAACTTAATAGTATTTCTATAATATTCTGCTAAATCTAATGCTAATTCGGTTATCAATGAACTATCTAAAACAGTATAATCTCTAATAGGCACATACTTTAATTTTGGTAGGATCTTCTTTAAACCTTCTAATAATCCAGGATTTAATAGAGATTTGATAGTAACTGTTTTAAATTCAGCCTCTTCTTCCTCTTCTTTAATTGAAGATAATTGTTTTGCCTCCTCATCTTTATAGGTGATTACAGCAATAATTTTCTCAAGAAGCTCAACTTGCGTTCTATTCTCAACATTTCTTAAAATATGACCAACAACTCCTTGCCTTGGAGGGTTAGTAATTTTATCATTAAATGATGCAATTGATAATCCTTCTAAAACAATATGAGTTGAAATTAATCCTTGTATAAAGACCATTGGAACTAAAAGACGTGCAAATGATTTTATTTTTTCATTTTCTTTTAGGTCATGTGTCAATAAATAAAAAGATAAAGATAATTCTTCGTTTAAAGAAATTGGCTTAGATGCATATTCTTTTAAATAAAACATTGGAAGTATGTTTTGCTGACCGTGAAGCGACATAATTTATTTTTTAAATCTTTTTTTTAAAAAAATGGACTTACTTTAAGAGTTATTATAAAGGATTATTATAAATAATTTTTTGAATTTTATCTTAAATTTCAATTTACCGAAGCTGCTCATAATTATTGGCAATAACGATCAACAGTAAAGCTAATAAGATTATAAATGGAGGAATTAATGCTTGAGTCATAGAAGAGAGTGTTGTAAATTGAAGTGCTCCTTGAAGAATCCTTCCTGTGTAATATATAAGAAAGCCTATAGAATTAAGTAAATAAGAACGTCGCAAAACCCCAAATGTCTTGATAGCAAGATATAGAAATAAAAACGGAATTATAAAAGTAAAAATCGGTGATAATATTAAAGTAAAAATGAATCTTCCCATCGGATATTGCCATGATCCAATTGTAAAAAAAACGGGATCAACAGTTAAATCATATTCGCTTATAACATCTTGGGTTAAAAAATATCCATCAGGTAATATTAAAGCTATAATACTTATAATTATTGGCCCAATAATTAGTAGAGCTCTTAAAATTAATGATTTTTTATCCTTTTCAGTAAATAATAAAATTCCTAAAATTCCCATTAAACAACTTATACCAACCCAAGAAAAAAACGTCGCTAATTTCCATGTCAACCCTGGTAGAAATACCAACGAACGATTTATTGTCCCATCTATTAAGTCTTTAAACTGTGGTAAAAAGAAATCATTAAAAATGAAAAATACTCTTGCAAAAGCAAAACATAAAAACAACATTGAGAAAAATAGCCAATACTCCTTCTTTGTTAATCTAAATCGCATAAGTAAAAAAAATGCAAATAATAAAAAATAATATCCGATAATGACAAAATAAAGGCCCGACTCCAGAGATTGTTCAAAGTTTAAGATATTATTATCTTGAAAAATCATACTCTAATCAATTTTTTGTTTTTTAATTTTAATATAGTTATAAAAAAACTAATTATTTAATTATTTATCTTTATTGTTATTTTATTATTGTTTTGTTATTAATCATAATAGTTGATTTAGAGAAATTATGAAAATTGAGGATAATATAGACACATTTAATTCTCTAGTAAAGAGGAGAGGTTTCATATGGGGCCCATCACCAGAGATTTATGGAGGTTTCGCTGGATTTTATACATATGGACCAGCTGGTTCGGCGTTAAAAAATAAAATTCTCTCTTTATTTAGGAAAGAACTCTCATATTTTGGTTTTTTAGAGGTTGAATGTCCAACAATTATGCCTGAGATTGTCTGGGAAGCTTCTGGGCATCTGGAGAGATTTATTGATTATATAACTCGATGTACTAAATGTAAATTATTATATAGAGCTGACAGAATTCTAAAAGAATTATTACCAGATATGATGATTGATGGGTTATCTAAGGAAGAATTAAATAAACTTATCAAAACTAAAAATCTTAAGTGCCCCAATTGTGATAGTTTGCTTGGAGAAATTGAAGAATATAACTTAATGTTAAAGACTAACGTGGGAGATAATAATGTTGCATATTTACGCCCAGAAACTGCAACCAGTACATACTTATTATTTAATCGATTAGATAATTATGCACGAAAACAATATCCAATCAAAGTCTTTCAATATGGTAAAGCTCATAGGAATGAAATATCCCCAAGGCAAGGAGTTATCCGGATGAGAGCATTTGATCAATTGGAATTACAACTATTCATAGGAAAGGAACAAGAAATGACGCTTGAGGAGTATTTTGATGTAAAAAGTGAAAAACTTCCCTTCTTAGATTGGAAAACTCAAATAAAAAATATTAACAAGCCAAATATTATTTCCCTTGAAGAAGCCATAAACTCTGGAGTTATACAAAAACCGGCTTTTGCATATAGTCTCTATATTTCATATTTCTTGACTAAAAGGTTTGGATATGAAGATGAACTTATACGTTTAAGGCAACATTCACCTGCAGAAAGAGCTCATTATGCCGATGATGCATGGGATTTGGAGATAGAAACAAGACAGTATGGTTGGATTGAAATCTGTGGAATTCATGATCGAACAGATTATGATTTAAGACGGCATCAAGAATTTTCAAAACAAAATTTCGAAATCGTTTTGGATACAAGCTCGAATAAAAAAGAAATACCTCAAATACTCGAGATCGCTTTTGGAATAGATCGTATATTGTATACTCTTTTAGAAAGTTGCTTTGATGTAAAGGAGGAAAGAATAAATTTAAAGCTAAAACCATTTCTTGCACCTTATTCCGTTGCAGTTTTTCCTTTAATTAAAAATAAAAAAGAAATTAGGGATTTGGCAAAAGAAGTTCAAAAAAAATTATTGAATAATAGGATTGCTTCTTTTTATGATGAAGCTGGCTCAATTGGAAAGCGATATAGACGTCAAGACGAATTAGGAACTCCGTTTTGCATTACAATAGATTATGAATCTTTAGAAGATCAATCAATTACAATAAGATATAGAGATTCTATGGAACAAGAAAGAATAAAAATTAATAAGATTACGGATATAATTTCGAAAAAATTAATCTAAATTTAATCTCAATCTTAAAATTTCTTCCATTCTTAATTGTTCCAAATTTTCTAAACAAAAATATGGGAAGCCAAAATTAATTCAAAAAAAAATTTAAATGAAGCAACTTTTTAAAAATAAAAAGTTATAGTAAGAAAAGACCTCTAGGAATTAGGTTAAATCGGAATTTTTCAAAATTAAACTTATTTAAAAACGAATAGATGTATTTTATGATAAAAAAATTATCAAGATGCAATAAATGTCAACATAAAGTACTAATTATTCTTTTTATCAGTTTTTTCGTGTTCAATTTGTTTTATTACAATAATTTTTCATTTAATCAAAAAGATAATTCAAATTCGAATTTTCAAAATAAAGATAATCTCAATAATATATTTGATACCTATTTTAATGAAAATTCACTTAATCCCAAAGTCTCAACAATTCCATTATTAGAAAATCCTTTTTTGAATCACTTAGATAATACTACTCAATTTTTTCTCAATCATTTATACCAAAATGAATCTGTTTCATCAATTATGAATGGAACTTATTTTCGAAGCAGTAATAAGACCGGGTATATCTTAGTGGATAATAGAACTTACTCAATAGATAATATTTTATATAATTGGGGTTTCGGTTATGAAAATGATTCTTCTGATAACATCGATAAAATTAAAGAACTGAAGGGAAAACCTTTGTGGTATTCGGAAAATGAATCTACATATCAATATGGATTTATCCAATCTACTAATAGCACTGGTGGAGGAATTAATACAACTCGATATTTAATTGATAACGTTGCTGTTTTATTGCCTTTAATAGAAAATTATTATCAAGAATCTCCGGGAGAGAAGAGAGATGATGCAAAAGAGGTTCTGGAAACCCAATTTGAATTACTAAACACATCACAATTTTGGAATGATACTAATGGAGGTTTTGTTCATTATAATAATAGTGATATAAAATATGCTCATGAGAATTTTTTAGCTGTATTAGCAAATATCTTGTGGCACAGATATGCTGATGCAAATCTAACATATAAGGATGAATCTTTGGATTTTGCAAGCAATATAATCTCAAATTTTAGCTTTTATTTCTGGGATAGTGTTTTTGGAGGATTTTATTATAAAGCCAATCAAGACTGGACAAAATATGGGGATGATAATCAAAAATATTTAAAAACAAATGCATTGGGTATAATTGCTCTTACAGAATATTATATAGAAACTGATAATGATACTGCAATTGATATGGCAGAAACAATATATCAAAAGATTAAAGCAAATCTGTATAATGAAACTTATGGTGGATATGAGAAATCCGGTCATAATACATGGGCTACTTCCAATTATAGCTTAATGTTAGAAGAGAATGCTTGGTTTCTAATGGCGCTTACAAGGCTTTTTAAAGCAACAAGTAAAGAAGAATATTATGATGATGCAATTGATCTATTTCAATTTTTTGAGACTCATATGTATGATGATGAAAATGGTGGATATATTTACTCCATCGGTCCCCCCAACAATATTACAGATAAGCATATTTTCGCAAATAACTTATTGATAAGAGCTTATCATGAAATGTCTGAAATTTTTCATAATACAGAACTAAAAGGGAATTTAAACGATACTCTCTTAATTAAAGGCGAAGAAACTTTAAACTTGACATGTAATTATAGATTTTATAAAGAATATGTATTTGAGAATTCACAAAGTTCATTCACGTTAATCAATAATACAGAGAATGCTAATATTACGTTCATAATAAGGTATCCAGATGATACCATATTAGAAATAATTAGACCTAATAATACAGATAGTTCTGGAAGCCAATCAATTATCTTTAAAGTTAATGATGATTTATCCGATGGCACATATTCTATATCTGTTTATGCAAATAAAACATTCAGAGCAACGGCCTTTAATACTTTTTATTTTAATGTAATATCTGGGTTATCATTTAAATCAGATGAAATTGAAGGTCTTGACCATGGTATTTATCGAGGAGATACACTTGAAATAAATCTTACAGTATCAAGTACAAGAAATAATAATGATCTCCTGAATCTTTATAGTGAAAGTGATTCTTTCTCCGTTGATGACAAAAATATCATAATAAATGGACAAACCGATACTAAATTTCCTATAAACATTACAGCGAATTCTAATGCCAATTTAGGAAACCAAACAATCAATTTCTACATAAAAAACGGAACAAAAACATATTTAACATTTAATTTTACAATTTTTATCAACCAATCAATTGAAGTTTTATTAATATCCCATAAGTATGAAGTATTTGAAAATGACACATTAGCGATCTCAATGTCTTTTATAAATTACTTATCTGATATAGAACAAAGCGTTAAAGTTGAATTATTTGGTTTATATATTGAAAATATTGAGGAAAATGTTGATATTGCTGCCAATACGATAAGTTCTAAGACCTTTTATGTCCAAGTTAATAATACTATTCATACTAAATCAATAATAATTAATATTAATGTCTCAAGAGCTGGAGAATCTATTTATTTCAGTGAAAAGGAGATCTCTGTTATACAACCAATAGAAATAAAAAGTATATCTTTTCCATTTAGTGTATATCAAGGTCAACGAGCATTTTTGATTATAAAAATTATTAATTATAGAGAAGAACCATTGAACTTTACTCTTTATATTAATAATATCCCATTTCCTACAAATTTAGATCAAATAGGATATGGTGAAAATGAAATAATTGTTGATTTTACTCCATCCATAAATCCCTTCGATTTTGAAACTAAGGAGTATGTAATAAGTATAAAAGATGATTCTGGAAAAGTTCTAATTATAGAAACTTTCCAAACTGAAATAAGGCTGTCTGTTTTAAATTTTATGTTATTCTATTTGATTCCTATCTTGTTGCCTGTTTTAATCATTATATATTATAAAAATAAAGAGATAAAAAGCAGAGAATTAGAAAAATAAGGTCACTAATATGAATTTGAATAAAAAATCCATTTTATTTATTTCACTACTTTTTAGTTCGTTATTAGTTTTCAATTTTACAAATATTATTAGTAAAGAAATCCTAAAAGAAGAGAACTCAAATTATTTTCTCATAAAAAATCTTAGAACATCCCAAGAGAAAAAACCAATCGCATATGAAGATATTTCATGTAATACAACAGAGATTAAGAGATTTTATGAAACAATCAATATAAGTTTAATAAATATAAATGAATTCGATGATCCAAACAATCTGGATATCTATGCAAATATATCCTTTACAAATAACTCTTTAGTTAATTATTCAATGTTTATTGATAATATCCTTAATATTGCTTATTATAATTTTACTCCAACGATTAATGCTCCTTTAGGACTACAAAATGTGACATTTTCAATATTTAATAATTCAGGGCAAGATTTATTAAACAATCAGACAACAAAGACGAATTTCACTATTTCAAATAATTTACCTTATTGTTCAGTTTATCTAAGTAGTACAAAAATATACCGGAATGAATTTTTAATGATAAATCTAACTCCATCTGATGTTGAAGACAATCTTTTGGAATTAAATTGGAGTATCAGTATAGTGGATTATAACGATAATAAAATTAAGTCAATAGGATCAAATTTATTAAATTTCATTCAAAAAATTGATGATGATTTTATCAAAGTAAATTCTTATTATCGAATTAAAGTGAATATCACGGATACTGACAAACATCATTCAGTTCATTATTTTCCATTTGAGGTAATTAATTCTCCACCACAAATTGTAATAAGTCCAATAAATACAATTATAATCACACCAGATGATAGAGGTGTTAAACGAAGTTCAGAATTAGTTAAAATTACTCTTAATGTTACAGATATTGAAGATAGTTCCCCCTCTGATGTTGATGTCAAGTTAAAAATTGAAGATACTAATGGTGTTGAAGAACAACTCGATTTTACAAACAATGGCGACGGCTCATATGAATTAGAATTTAATATTACCGCATAAAAACCAATGGGATTGCATGACTTAACCATAATTGCTGAAGATCAGAATGGAGGAAC
>JAHLWE010000424.1 GCA_019058135.1 Promethearchaeota archaeon
CCTAAATTTTTTAGGAGGGATTTCAAGGCAATTTTAATTTGAATTTCCTCCGTGGATATAGCAATCTCTATACTAAGTTTAAGTTTTTATCTAATTAAACAAATGAGATTTGATATTTTGTATATTTTTGCTATTAACAAACCTTAAGATATGAATCATATTAATTTAATGGATGACTTAATGAAAATGTATGAAGAATTGGTAAAGGGGAAAAATAACAGTATTAAATTCACCAGTATTTAAATTAATTTATTGTTTCAAATATCAGTCTTTATTTTTATCTCTATTTTAACCTATATCATTTAATAATTTATGAATTTAGTATAGCACAGTAAAATGGTTGAATAGTAAGAATTTTCGGTTATTTACTCATATAGTTTCATTTTATGCTAAAGGTTCTGCCAACATGTTCTCCAATTTTCAAATAATTATCATCCCTTGAATATAAAACAGGATAAATTTTTTTTATATCTGGTATTCCATTCGTTAAAAATTTTTCCTCAGCATAAGCGTGAACTATTTCTCCTATAAAAATATCTTGAGTTATCTCCAAATCAACAATTTTCGCCACCCTGCATTCAAATTTATGGGAGCATCCTTTATTATAGGGGCTGTTTTCAGATCTCTATAAAAGATATTAAATAGATTAGACTTGTCTATTTTTTTCCTAAGATAATCCCAATATAATCTGCCACCTCAACCATATCCTCAGAGGGAAGGTTTACGCTAAAAGTTTGATTTTCTTTAATTCCTTCGTTGGTATAATGAGTTTTAGTGGAAGATATAGAAATCAATGGAGGGGTTTATCTTCGACCATATTACACCAGGCAATAGTCATAAAGTTTGCTTTTCTTTTTATATTAATCTTAATCTTAAAGAAGATCACTTCATATATTAGTATAGTCTTGGAAGTATTCTAGTTAAGACTAAATTATGTAGATTTTTCTTTTTCTATTGCTTTAATTTTATTATTTAATTCTTTTATTTCAGCATCAATCTCTTTTATTTTAATTTTCTTTTCAGTTTCAATCTCCTTATTTTTCCCCTTTGATTCAGCTACTTTCTCCTTTTCTGCCATTTTCAAATCTTTAGTTATATTTTTAATATTTATTTTGGATTCTGCAAGCTTATTCTTGAGTTCTGCCAAACGTGTTTGAGTTGTTTCCAACTCCTCCTGTGATTTATTTAATTTTTCCTTAAGTTCCGAAATTTTTGGATCATATTTGGAATTTATTTCAGACTCTGCCTCAGTAGTTTTACTAACGGCTTCAGCTTCAACCCTCTTTTTTTCTTCTTCTTTTTCGGCTATTTGAGATTTTAAATCATCAATTGACATAGAAATTCAACCTCCATTTTTATTTTTAATAATTAATTTGATAATTTAATTTAAAATTACGTAATTAGAAGAATAATTGTTATATTTATATATGAATCTTAAATTTTTTTATTATTTTTTTTCTTTAAATGATAAGATGAATAAAATTATATTAGATTTTTTTCAGAATTTTATTTCCATAAAATCTCTAAATCAAACTATTAAAATCATATAGTTAAATTATGATTATTATAAATCCTCATAAAATGTAATAATAAATAGTATATTATAATATTAAAAATACTGATATTAATAATCACATTGAAAAAAAAGAAATTTTGATTTAATTTTATCTCATATATCTTTAAACTGACTCTTATCTTCAATGTAAATATTATAACTGAAAGCATGCTTCCCATTAGGATTATCCACCCTCGAGAATGCTGTTCCTGTGGACTTATCAATTCGAATATAATCATAAAGTTCATTTTTATTGGGATCAATTAACATAATATTAATTATTTCAAGTGTTTCTTCTGATTTAATTATGCAACTAGGATGTGCTTGAATCCACTTAGACCTTTCTTTTGTAAAATATGTCTTAGGGTTTTTAGACTTTTCTACATTTTTGTAATTCTCGTAAGTACAGCATCCAAACAATCTTTAGCATTCAAAATATATATCAGGTTTCTCTGAAAGTAATTTATTCTGAAAATCAATAAAAATTCTAATCTTTGATTTATCTTCAATAGGAACTCCTTTAAACACATGAAATTTATCAATTTGTTTTAATTTTACTTCTATTATCTTAAACTTCTCGTTTCAAGAATATGTAGAATGTGAAATCCTAGTTAGTTATTCGCTTTTTTCAGACGATTCAAGCTCCCTTATAATCAGATAAATAGATCAATTCGATTATTTCATAGCATTTCAGAGCGATTTCAAGAAACAGCAGAAGATTTCCAATAATACTTTAAAAATAGAACAAAATAAAAGTCATCATTTCTTCTTATTCAGAGCGGCCTAAGCCATTTAAATCATAATAGATTTTTTGAAAGATTAAATTAATTATTCTTTCCTTTCCGTTTTTAATGATTTTTTTTTTCTTTTCATACAAATCTTGTTTTTTAATGTATTTCAAAATTTTATACAAAATATTAAATAGTAATTATACTCCGAAAATCTGTCTTAATTCTGCATAAATTTTGACTAACTCAGAAATTGTTTGAGCATCATTTTGTTGAAGATAATAATTAATATAGCCTGCAAGCCCATCTGGATTTTTAATCCAATTTAAAAATTCTTCAATTTCACTTTTCATTTGCGGGTCTACATAACCTGTCCCTCTTGTTTCCATTGCTAGATCTGCTGTATCAGATTGGTTATTTGCGTCCATATATAGCTTTTTAGAACTCATGGCTTGTAAAACTCTTGAAAGTTCCACGATTGCTGCTCTTCTATCTCCATCAGGCTCAATGTACGTGATGATTTTCCTTTCTTCATTTTTCACTCCAACAATATGCCCCTCTTTTTTAATTGATGTCGCAACCAAACTATCAATTTCGCATTCTAATATTGTATATTTTACTCCAGAAACTATGATAAATGGAGCTCTCATTGAGTTCCAACTTGAACATACGTTTTCTACATCTGCACTAATATCCCAATTATCTGTAGAATATACAATACCATTTTCTCCCTCAACTATAGCAACGGCCCAAATAGAAGGCACAAGTTGCATTAGATTATTAACATGAGTTTCGTACTCTAAAGACATTTTAACAACTACCATTTTAATAATATCTCCCTTTTATTGGTTATTTAATATCTAAATTCAATTTCCAAAATAATAGAATTGAATTTTTTTGTATAAATTATACCAATATTTTTATGCAAATTTGTCAATTTAAAGTTGTCTTTTTAAACAAAATTAAAAGCAAAAAAATAACAGAGATTAAATTTATTCATTATAGTTCTTTATAGATTTTTCCAATTGCATTATACGCTGCTTTTCTGATATAGGTATCATGTCAGAAAAATATTTCAGTATATTTCCTTCTTTCAAAGTCTTTTCATCCTGTCTTAGTGATCACATCAATCATTAAAGCTGCTGATCTAACCTTACGATTATTTATAAAAATTTGGTAATTTCTATAAAATTCCAAAA
>JAHLWE010000425.1 GCA_019058135.1 Promethearchaeota archaeon
GTATCTTTTTTCTACCTCCTCAACCCATTTTTCGGTACCGAGTTTCCTCCATGCTGGGATATCTTGAAGTATAACTTTTTTACCAACAGGAATAGGGAATCTCTCTATCATCTCACATGGAAATTCATCACACTGATAGCACCCTTCAATCTCTTTCTCCTTTGCACAACTTTTGATGGGGCATGTTTTACAGAATTTAAACACAATATCGTCTGAAAGGCACCCTGTACATTGAACATCTTCCACTTTTTTTGCAAATGGATCGTATACTTTTAAAAGTACTTGTTTGAACTTTTGATTATTGTCTTTATGAGCAATATAAATGGCACATACACCACAATATAAACCACAAGGAGCTAAAAGCTCTTTCTTTATTTTTGACATCCTAAATACCTCAATATTGAAATAAAATAAATAGTGATTATAATAAAAGGGGATTTTATTTAAACTTGTTCTTTACGAAGAAATTCCTTTTTTAAACCTTATATCTGAAATAGTTTTCCCATTCTCCTTTCCTAAATCCTATATCTGAAAGATTTAATCAATTTATCTGTTCTAAGCCCTTGCTATTTAAGAAAATTCTCGATAATATTTTTTTTCTCATTGGAATAGGAAATCTTTTAATCTTATCAAAAGACGATCCGCCACATTGACAACAGCCCTCAATACCTCATTTTTCAACGTAATCTAGAATTGAACACTTTTCGCTTATTTTAAATAAATTCATAACCTGTTTGAATAATTGGCTATATTAATTTTTTGATAATTCCTTAGGAATTTGAACTTAAAGTATAAGAAAAATTAAAGTAAAGATTTATTAATAGAGATTGTAAAAATTAATACAAAATCTAACGATAAAAAAATAGAAGTGAATTTTAGTATGAATCGCGATACTGAATTTAAAAATAGAATAATCTTAGTTTGTCTCTTTCTCTCATTATTTATTATTGCGACAATTTTCATGTTCATTACGCCAACTTCGATAAAGGTTACACGTGGAGGTGCAGTTACAACTTCAGATGGTGAGACTATTTCGTTTAATGTATTTGAACCAGAAGGTAGAGAAGCCGAAAAAAAACCAGCTGTAATAATTGCTCATGGAATTATGGCAAGTAAAGAAATAATGAATGGATACGCAGTGGAATTAGCTGCTGCGGGTTTCATAGCTGTGCCATTTGATTTCCGTGGTCACTCTCAAAGTTCAGGAATTCTTGATACGAGTAAATTAATTGAAGATGTTATAGCAATAAAAGACTACTTAAGTAAACGGAGCGATGTGGACATATATAATCTCGGTTACATTGCATATAGTATGGGAGGCTTTCCTGGGAACATAATCATTAAAATAGACCCAGATTTCAAATGTTTTATCGGAGTTGGAACGTCATTAGCTACTAACGCTTCGGATATAAGATTGGGAAATAGTACTGACCCACTTAATGTGTTAATTATTCAGGCAAAATTTGATGAGGCTATTCAATTATCGAGCACCAAAGTAGGAATAGGTTTAAGAATAGGATTAGATGCTAATGATGTTGATGCTAATAAGTTGTATGGGAGTTTTAATGATGGAAATGCTACAAAGATTTTTTACGATGATAATACTGATCATTTGTTATTAGCTTGGGATCAAGATTTCATAAGAGAATCACGTAATTGGGTAATTAATACGTTTTCTTGGGTAAAGCCCGTTGATGAAAACTTTTATGTCAATGCTAGAGGCCTCATCTTGATTCTTCAGTGTATTGGAGGAATTGGATTTTTCTTTCTAATCTTAGAGCCACTCTCTAATTTAATTGTGAAAGCAAAGGAAGAAGATAGATATAAAATAGAATTACATGATGAGACAATAAAAAGTCTTTCAATAAAAACAGTTGGTTATTCATTGGGTCTCGGTGTAATAGGAATGATTATATTAATGCCATTTTACCTCTTCCTTCCCTTATCTGTAGCAGGGATGATGGCAATGTTTAATTTCGGCTCTGAGTTTGCACTATTTATTATGCTATGGAGAACAGGTAAAAAAGCAGATATATCGGTAAAAGAAATGATAAAAGGGGTATTTAAACGACCTCAAGGGAAATTAATGAGAGAAATCGTATTAGGGGTAATATTAGCAGCAGGGTTGTACATAATAATATATCTTTCGATTGGTTTAAATTATTTTTCCATGGCACCATATTTCATTAAAATTCTATGGATTCCACCGTATTACGCCGTTTTTTTCATTATTTTTCTAATATCAGGTGTGTTATTTCAATCTATAATTCAAGTAAAATTTGAAACCGACCTCAAAAACACATATAAAGTATCGTTATTAATATTCGGTTTTAGATTTGTTTATTTTATAGTCTATATTTTGCTATTGAGCCTTCTAATGCGTTCTACTTTTTTCATGCTCTTTATATTCATAGCCATTCCAATACTTATTCTGACAAGCTTTGTTTCCACTTTTCTTTATCAAAAAACAGGGAATATAGTTGCAGCTCTAATAGTAAATACAACCTTATTTGTAGTTATCATTGGCACAGCGTCACCATTTTTTCTTGGATTAAATATGCTTGCAATATTCAGCCATTAAATTAAAAAATAATTCCAAATTCGGGTAATTTTATAAATGAATGAAGAATTATAAAATTTTTCAACGCTCTTCGTTTATAAAATCTTTCTACCCGCTTTTTTTTATCTTTCACCTCATTAACATTAAGATATAATTTAAAGATTTAAGAATTTTATCGGACTCGTCTAAGTCACTTTTCTTTGCAAAAATATCTTCTAACCCGCTACAGATTTTGCTAAAAACATATTTAAGCGATGATTCATTAATTTAACACATGGTTGGAAGAAAGGAAAAGGTTTATATGCCACTTTGGCGACCCATCGAGGTTCAAAACGAGAACGGAACTCGATTTTCGCTAGGAGAAATTCAAATTTGTTGTCCTGTCTGCGGGACTCCAAAGGTTGGTACATATGGAAC